>NZ_BCQU01000078.1:0-29776 GCF_001552235.1 Actinomadura rubrobrunea NBRC 15275
GCGACCCTCCAAACGAAGGGCCGCCTGCCTCAAAGAAACCCCACCCCGGAAACCTCGCGGTCCCAGGGCAACGGGGGCGGCCAGACAATCGCCTGGCCTCACAAGGCACTGGCTTTTGACACGCTGTTGAGTTCTCAAGAAACGGACACCCACCGCGCGGATCCCGCTCTCGCAGTCACCGCCCCGGGGCGACATTTCCACTTTACCAGATCCGACCGGGCTGTCAATTTCCCGTTCTTTTCTGGCATCCGCCCTTCCGGCACCGCTTTCGCGGCGTCTTCCAGGCGGCCGTGCTATTTCATCAGATCCGGCCCGATTGTCAAATTGGGCGGTTCCGATGCCACCGCGTCCACGGCACGCGACGGAGGCGGCGTGCGCCGCTTCCGTGGTGGAGGTCGTCGGTGGATACCCCCGGGCCGACCGCGCTCGGCGTTCGTTCCCCCGCGGGGCGAAGAGAACAGTATGCCCATGAGCAGTCCTCGTCAAACCAGTCCGCGCACACGGGCCGTCCGTGTCGGACCTCCGAGGCCGCTACCAGGGTGAATGCCCGAAAACCGTCCGGGTCACGGTTTGGCTACGTAGCCGCCGACGAACAGGACCCCCTCGGCGGCCACCCAGAAGAAGGCGGCGACGGTGAGGAGCCCGTCGAGCCGGTCGTCTCGGCGCCGCACCGCGGGCAGGGCCCAGGCGGCGACGGCGAGGGCGACGGCGAGGACCGCCAGGGGCACCGACAGCACCTCCGCCAGGTCGACGTCCGCCGCGCACTTCGGGTCGCGCTGCTCGCCCTCCCCGCAGAACGCCCGGACGCCCCACCCCCCGATCGTCGAGAAGACCCACAGTGCGGCCAGCGCGCAGTTGGCGATGGTCGGTATGGCAGGTGATATCCACCAACCGCTCGAACGTTCGGGCATGGCCTGCACGACCGTTAGTTACCTCGCTGCACCCCCGGCTCAAACCTCCATGCGCCGGGCTGTGCCGGCCCCGGGATCCGATCGCGATCACCGGGGCGGCTCCGGAGCGCGGCTCGTTCGCGGCGGCGGCGCGGCGTGCGGGGCGTCGCGCGTCAGGTGATGTCCTTGGACTCGTGCAGCGTCATGTCCATGGCGATCGCCGTGGTGAGCGCCATGGTCCGCAGCGGTTCGGGGACGGGGTCGTGGATCTCCACGGCGTACTTGTCGGCCGTCGTCAGCAGGTGCGTGGCCAGGCCCGCCCACTTCTTGCGCACGTGGGCGACCCGCTTGCCCTCGGTGTCGGTCACCACGAAGTCGGTGCGTCCGAGATCCACCGCGATCTCGCCGATCTTCGCGCCCTCTCCGTCGTGGATCTTGTAGCGGCGGCCGATGCGTTCGGTGCGGAACGAGCCGACGAGCTCTCCTTCGGGGCGTCGCACCTCGGTGAGCATCCGGCCGCGTTGCTTGTCGACGATCAGCAGGGGCTGCCCGTCGGGCGTGGTGAGCAGGACCGCCCGGGCGTCCAGTTCGGACTTGCCGGGGAACACCGAGCGGAGCGTGTCGACGGTGCTGCGCTCCCCGGTCTCGTCGGCCAGGGCCAGCAGGGTCCCCTCGCCGTCCATGACCTTGTACTTGGACCGGGCGAACGGGCCTCTGCGAGGCTGTTCGACTCTGAGCACCGAAGCGCTGAAGAAATCGCTCACCTGTCCTCCTGGCCTCGTCCGCGGACGCGGTGTCGGGGTGGCCGGCTCCGTCCGCCGTCTTCCCGCGCTGCCGCGGAGCCGATCCGCACGGCGGTACGGGCGGGACCCGGCACCGGTTCGGAGCGCGGCGGCGCTCCGGTGATCCTGCCAAGGCGGGACGGCGAGCGGAACCCCCCGGCGCGGAGCGAGCCGTGTCACGGCGACGGCGCGATCGACACCCCCGCTGTTATGGGACCGGTCGCGACGCGCGGGACGCCGTCCGGCGGCGGTCCCGGACGACGGTTCGACGGCCAGGGACGGTCGCGAACTCAGCTGAAGTAGTCCTTCTCCTCGTAGTGGATCAAGTCCATGGCGATCGCGGCCGCGACGACGAGGCAGTGCAGCGGGTACGCCAGCGGCCGGTAGATCGCCACGGCGTAGCGGTCGGCGGTGGTCAGGACCTCCTTGCCGACGCCCGCCCACTTCTTGTCGACCTGCGCGACGTGCGCGCCGTACGCGTCGTGCACCGCGAACTTGCGGCCGAGGCGGTTGCCCTTGAGGTCGCCGATGCGCAGGCCCGCGGCGTCCAGCAGGCCGTAGTGGAAAGTGTGGCGTTGCTGCTGGTACGCGCCGATGAGCGACCCGTCGGGGGCGTACACGGCGGCGTTCTGCGACCGCTTGGGCTTGTCGACGATCAGGAGCGGCGCTCCCTGCGGGTCGGTCACCCGCACGGTGCGCGCGGAGTCCCCCACGCCGCCCCAGAACACGCGCGCGGCCTGACGCCGGATCGAGACGTTCTCCTCCGACGCCTTGGCGACCAGCGTCCCGGGACCGTCGTAGATCGTGTACTGGGACTTGGCGGCGGGCAGGCGACGCGGCTGCTCGACGCGCAGGATCGTCGCGGCGAACAGACCGCTCACGGAGCGCGTGCCGGGGTAGGGCTCCGTCATGTGAGTACCTCCCGGTGACGTCCGGTCTCAACGCCTCATCGGATCAACGGCTCATCGGATCAACGGCTCATCGGATCAACGTCTCGGCGACGGCGGCGGTGCCGACGGGCGTCAACCGTAGCGACGGGCCGTCTGCGACCGCGTGTCCGGCGGCGCCCCGGACGGCTCCCGTCCCGGACCGCCGGCCTCGGGCGGGAGGAGCGCGGCCACGCAGTCCAGGACGCGCTCGAGCCCGTACTGGAAGCGCCGGTCGTCGTCCATGTGCGGCTGGACGGCGTCCCGGACGATGCGGGCGAACATGGGGTGCTCGCCGCTCTCCAGGATCTTGCGGACGTACGGCACGTTGCGCGTCATCCAGTCCTGGCGGCGCAGGCCGCTGCGGCGTTCCTCGTCCAGCCACACCATCTGTTCGCCGACGGCCTGATCGATGTAGCCGTTGAGCATCGTGTAGGCGAGGAGGATGTCGTCGATGGGCTGCCCGAAGTCCAGGACCTGGCAGCCGAACTCCACCAGCCGCAGCTGGTTGGGCCCGAAGCCCGGGCGCCGCCGCAGCCCGCACATCCAGGGGTGGCGCAGCAGCATGGCCCGCATCCGCTGCGCCAGGAGGGTGAGGTCGGCGCGCCAGTCGCCCGAGGGGCGCTCGGGCGTCTCCACCTCGCCGAGGACGTGGTCGGCCATCAGCTCGACGAGGTCGCTGCGGCTCGGCACGTACCGGTACAGCGACATGGCGCCTGTGCCGATCTCGGCGGCGATCCTGCGCATGGACGCCGCGTCCAGCCCTTCGGCGTCGGCGATGCGCACGGCCGCCTCGGTGATCTGCGCCCGGCTGTAGGCGGGCCGCGGACCCCGCGCCGGGCGTTCCGGCAGCATCCAGATGTTCGTGTGCTCGGCTTCCGCCACCGCCCCACCTCCTCCCCAAAGCCTAGGCGCGGTCGCGACGCTCCCCTGGTACGCGAAGAGGGGCGGTCCCGTGCCGGGATCGCCCCTCTCCAGGCGTACCGAGTCGTACGGCTAGGGACTCAGAAGTCCATGCCGCCGCCGTCGGGCATGCCCGCGGAAGCCTTCTCCTTCTCCGGCTTCTCGGCGATGACGGCCTCGGTGGTCAGGAACAGCGCCGCGATGGACGAGGCGTTCTGCAGCGCCGACCGGGTCACCTTGGCCGGGTCGATGATGCCCGCCTCGAACATGTTGACGTACTCGCCGGTCGCGGCGTTCAGGCCCTGGCCCGGCTCGAGCGAGCGGACCTTCTCGACCACGACGCCGCCCTCGAGGCCGGCGTTGACCGCGATCTGCTTGAGCGGCTCCTCCAGGGCGCGCTTGACGATGTTGGCGCCGGTGGCCTCGTCGCCGTTCAGCTCCAGCTTGTCGAACGCCTTGGCGCCGGCCTGCAGCAGCGCCACGCCGCCGCCGGGGACGATGCCCTCCTCGACGGCCGCCTTGGCGTTGCGGACGGCGTCCTCGATGCGGTGCTTGCGCTCCTTCAGCTCGACCTCGGTGGCCGCGCCGGCCTTGATGACCGCCACGCCGCCGGCCAGCTTGGCCAGCCGCTCCTGCAGCTTCTCGCGGTCGTAGTCGGAGTCGGTGTTCTCGATCTCGACCCGGATCTGGTTGACCCGGCCCGCGATCTCGTTGGCGTCGCCGGCACCGTCGACGATCGTCGTCTCCTCCTTGGTGACGACGACCTTGCGGGCGCGGCCCAGCATGTCGATGGTGGTGTTCTCCAGCTTCAGACCGACGTCCTCGCTGATGACCTGGCCGCCGGTCAGGGTGGCGATGTCGCCCAGCATGGCCTTGCGGCGGTCGCCGAAGCCGGGGGCCTTGACCGCCACCGACTTGAAGATGCCGCGGATCTTGTTGACGATCAGGGTGGCCAGGGCCTCGCCCTCGACGTCCTCGGCGATCAGCAGCAGCGGCTTGCCGGCCTGCATGACCGCCTCGAGGACCGGCAGCAGGTCCTTGTTGGCGGACACCTTGCCCTGAACGATCAGGATGTAGGGGTCCTCCAGGACCGCCTCCATGCGCTCAGGGTCGCTCACGAAGTAGTGCGAGATGTAGCCCTTGTCGAAGCGCATACCCTCGGTGAGCTCCAGCTCGAGCCCGAAGGTCTGGCTCTCCTCGACGGTGATGACGCCTTCCTTGCCGACCTTGTCCATCGCCTCGGCGATCATCTCGCCGATCTGGGTGTCGCCGGCGGAGATGGAGGCGGTGGAGGCGATCTGCTCCTTGGTCTCGACGTCCTTGGCGAGCTTGGACAGCTCCTCGCTGACCCGCTCGACCGCGGCCTCGATGCCGCGCTTGAGCGACATCGGGTTGGCGCCGGCGGCGACGTTGCGCAGGCCCTCGCGCACCAGGGCCTGGGCGAGCACGGTGGCGGTCGTGGTGCCGTCACCGGCCACGTCGTCGGTCTTCTTGGCGACCTCCTTGACCAGCTCGGCGCCGATCTTCTCCCAGGGGTCCTCCAGCTCGATCTCCTTGGCGATCGAGACACCGTCGTTGGTGATGGTGGGGGCGCCCCACTTCTTCTCCAGAACGACGTTGCGACCCTTGGGACCAAGGGTGACCTTGACGGCGTCCGCGAGCTGGTTCATACCGCGCTCGAGGCCGCGCCGGGCATCCTCGTCGAACGAGATCATCTTTGCAGCCATAGGCTCCAGTCCTCCCGGAACAGGGTGGCCTTACGGATCGAGCCGATGCCCGCGACGGACGACCTGCCCGACGGCTGCCATTCCGCCGCCGGAGGCATGGCCTCATCGCCCCGACCCACACTGTGGGATTGTCACTCTCCACAGTAGAGTGCCAACGACGTGTTTAGCACTCCACCCCGCCGAGTGCAAGCGACCGCAAACGGCGCCGAACAACGCCCCGTTTGCCCGCCGAACGTACTCTGACCTGCACTTTCGCGAGGTGACGGACGAGCGCGGGAGCGCCCTGCGCCACCCCTCGGCGGCCGCTCAGGGCCCGGCGTTCGCCCAGCGCTGACCTCAGCGCCACGTCGCCTCAGGGCCCGTACCCGATACCCCCGCACGGACACCTGCCCCCTCATTCCGCCGCTCCGAAACAACGCAGCCCGCCACCGCCGGGCCGCATGACGCGAACGCGAGGAAGGGACGCGACCTGCCGCACACGCCCGCCCTGACGGGCCGACAACAGGCCGTCACCCTCCTGGCCATGCGGACGCCAGAAGAAACGCACAGGCGCGGCGACGCCACGGTGCGACACCGCCTACGCTGCCTACGCTGAACGCTCACACCGCCTCAGCGTCCACGCCCCCATCGCAACAACGCTGAGGTGCAAAGAAGACGACACAATCGCGCCGTCGCCTGCTAGGCCAGAACGCCCTTCATTACTCCACCGCCGGAGCGCGAGCGGTCGAACATCGCCCTCGGACATCGCCCTCGAAGCGGGCCTGCTCGATAGTCGGCGGCCACGAACACGATGCGAGGCCGACCACCATGTCCAGACACTCGTTGAAGCGGCCCCGCGCCTCGCCGAGGTCGAGCCCCGAAGTTGTCGAACTCGATGCTCTGGTAGCCGTGGTGGACGCAGGACGGCTTCGAGTACAAGGGGCGCTACCACCGGACCAAGCGCCCGCTGGCGTTGACGCCGCGTCCGCTGCAGAAGCCGCACGCCGCTGCACGTCACTTCAAGCTTCACCCGCGTAGGGGGGCAGCCAGGGTGGTTTCGCCGTCGCGCGATGCCGCTGCAGTGCGTGCGCATCGTAGCTCGCGCCCGGAAACGGCGCGGTCGCACCCGAGACGCGTCACCGTGCCCACGAGGCACGCGGCATCACAACGCTGCGATCTTCTCGTCTCGCGGACGGCCGGTGTCTTCTCAACCGTTCACCGGACTGTCCGGGACCAAGGGGCGGCGGCGCTCGGGCCGCTACGCGGGCGACACCCGGACGCCCTGAGCACGCGGTGTGGGCGCCGGTCACCGGGCGGCCGCGCCAGTCCGCGCATCCTGTCAACGCCTCGCCGGCAGCCGCTCGCCGGCAATCGCCAGGTCGCGCTGCCGTCCGACCATGGCCTTCGGCGGGCTCTCCGTTCGTCCGGCCATTCGTTCCGTCGGCGCGGGAGACGCACGTTCACCAGGACCCCCGCGGGAGGGCGTTTCGCCGGGCGATGGCGCTGAAGCGTGTGGGTAGCGGGCTCGTGTGCGGAGAAAGGTGTGGCCCGCCGGCCGAGGTTCGGCTCGGGCGGCGGGCCGGTGAGGGTGAGGTCAGCCGCCCGCGACGGCCGGGATGATGGAGATCTGGGTGCCCTCGGGGGTCGGGGTGTCCAGGCCCTGGGCGAACCGGACGTCCTCGTCGCCCACGTACACGTTCACGAAGCGGCGGATGGCGCCCTTGTCGTCCAGGATGCGCGCGGAGATCCCGGAGTAGTTGGCCTCCAGGTCGGCGACGACCGCGCGCAGCGTGGCGCCCTCGGCCTTGACCTCCGCCTCGCCGCCGGTGTAGCTCCGCAGGATCGTCGGGATCCGCACGGACACGGTGCTCATGGTGGCTCCTCGAAGTGCTCGGGTCGTACGACGGGACGCGGGGCCGGTCAGGCCAGACCCGCGGCGCGGAACGCCTCCAGGGTGGGGGCGATGTTCGCGGTCGGGGCGACGACAGGGGCGACGGCGTCCAGGGTCTTCAGCCCGTCCCCGGAGTTGATGATCACGGTCTCGGCCTCGGGGTCGAGGGCGCCGGTCTCGGTCAGCTTCCGCAGGGTGGCGACGGTGACGCCGCCCGCGGTCTCGCCGAAGACGCCCTCGGTGCGGGCCAGCAGCCGGATGCCCTCGACGACCTGCTCGTCGCTGACGTCCTCCACCGCGCCGCCGGTGCGGCGCACCACGTCGAGCACGTAGGGGCCGTCGGCCGGGTTGCCGATGGCCAGCGACTTGGCGATGGTGTCGGGCTTGACCGGCCGGACGACGTCGTGGCCCTGCTTGAACGCGGCCGCCACCGGCGAGCACCCGGTGGCCTGGGCGCCGAACACCCGGTACGGCTTGTCCTCGACCAGGCCCAGCTTGATCAGCTCCTGGAACGCCTTGTCGATCTTGGTGAGCTGGGAGCCGGAGGCGACCGGGATCACGATCTGGTCGGGCAGCCGCCAGCCGAGCTGCTCGGCGATCTCGTAGCCCAGGGTCTTGGAGCCCTCGGCGTAGTAGGGGCGCACGTTGACGTTGACGAACGCCCAGTCCTCCTGCTCGCCGGCGATCTCGGAGGCCAGCCGGTTGACGTCGTCGTAGTTGCCGTCGACGGTGACGAACGTGCCGCCGTACACCGCCGTGGTGAGGATCTTCTGCTGCTCCAGGTCGGACGGGACGAACACCGCGCTGCGGATGCCCGCCCGGGCCGCGGCCGCCGCCACCGCGTTGGCCAGGTTGCCGGTGGACGGGCAGGCCAGCACCTTGAAGCCGAGCTCGCGGGCGGCGGCCAGCGCGACCGCGACCACGCGGTCCTTGAACGAGTGCGTCGGGTTGCCGCTGTCGTCCTTGACCCACAGCCGCCGCAGGCCCAGCGCCTCGGCGAGCTGGTCGGCGCGGACCAGGCGGGTCAGGCCGGGCTCGGTGTTGGGCGTCTCGGCCACGGCGGCCGGCACCGGCAGCAGCCCGCGGTAGCGCCAGATGTTGCGCGGCCCGGCCTCGATGCCGGCGCGGGAGACGTCCCCGAAGTCGTAGGCGATCTCCAGCGGGCCGAAACACTCCTCGCAGGCGTAGAACGGGCCGAGGTCGCGGGTGTGGCCGCATTCGCGGCAGGTGAGAGCGGTCGCCGGTCCGAGATCGACGGCAGGCGTCACAGCCATGTAGCGAGGCCTTTCTCCCCATCTTTCCTGCGCCACCTTGGTCGCAGGCCGGAGTTGGCACCATTTCCCGGCCGGCCTCGCAGGATCGCGAGCGCGGACGAACCGGGTGGTTGCCGGGGCTTCACAGGGCCGGTCCCTCCACCCCTCTGGATGAGCGTTGTTCAGTTGTCGCGTCGGTCGACGTGTCGCCGCGTCCGCCCACTGGGAACGTTCCTTCGCCGGACGTTCCGCATGAGCGGTATCACGTCGTATGCGCGACTTTACATGATCTGACCGGTTAGCGGACAGGTCGGTCTCGCACTGTGAGACATTACCCGCGCCGCCGCCGGATCACTCGGCGGCGGGCCGGGCGGCCGGACGAAATCGGGCTGTGCGCGGCTCCAGGCCGACGCATCGCGTTGAGGCGGCCCGTGAACTCGTCCGAACAGGCGCCGTGAAAGGACGCGGGCGTCGGGCGGTCGGGCATGCGCCGTCCCGCGATTGAACTACAGGAAGCGCTGGTCAAAGGGGTCTCCCCTATCCCGAAGGTCACTTTGATGCTCCCACTGAGCACCTGAGACCCTGCCCGTATGAGCCAAGTGCTGGTCGCGTCCAACCGCGGCCCGGTGTCGTTCTCCTTCTCCGGCGACGGCGCGCTCATCCCGCGCCGCGGCGGGGGCGGCCTGGTGTCGGCGCTGGCCGCGATGACGGGCGACGTCCGGAATCCGGACGTGCTGTGGGTGTGCGCGGCGCTCGGCGACGCGGACCGTTCGGCCGCCCGGCGCGCCCCCGGCGGCAGGCTGGGCCTGGACGGCCACGACACCGGCGGCGCGGCCGTGCGCATGCTCGACATACCGGCGGCCACATTCCACCGGGCCTACAACGCCGTGGCGAACGCGACGCTGTGGTTCGTCCACCACCTGATGTACGACACGCCCCGCGCCCCGCACTTCGACGCGCGGACTCGGCGCGACTGGCAGTCCTACGAGGCCTACAACGCGGCGTTCGCCGACGCCCTGGCACGCGACGCCGCCCCCGGCGCCAAGGTTGCGATCCAGGACTACCACCTGTCGCTGGCGCCGCGCATGCTGCGCGACCGCCGCCCCGACCTGAGGATCGTGCACTTCTCGCACACGCCGTGGGCGCCCCCCGAGTACTTCCGGCTGCTGCCCGACGACATCGGCGCGGCGGTGCTGGACGGCATCCTCGGCGCCGACCACGCCGGCTTCCTCGCCGAACGGTGGGCGGCGGCGTTCCTGGACTGCTGCGAGCCGCTGCCGGGCGCGCGGGTCGACCGCGCGGCCCGGACCGTCACACGCGCCGGGCACGTCACGCGAGTCGGGGTGCACCCGCTCGGCGTCGACGGGGACGCGCTGCGGGCGCGCGCCGCCGAGCCGGACGTGGCCGAACGCCGGCGGGCGCTGCGCGAGCGGGTCGGCGACCGCCGGCTGATCCTGCGGGTCGACCGGACCGAGCCGTCCAAGAACATCGTGCGCGGCCTCGCCGCCTACCGGGAGCTGCTGGCCCGCCATCCCGAGTGGCACGGCCGCGTGGTGCACCTGGCGTTCGCGTACCCGTCGCGGCACGACCTGCACGAGTACCGCGAGTACACCGCGCAGGTGCGGCGGCTGGCCGGGCAGATCGCCGACGAGTACGGCACCGCGGCGTGGGAGCCGCTGATCCTGGAGGTCGAGGACGACCATCCGCGGTCGCTGGCCGCCTACGGGCTGGCCGACGTGCTGGTGGTCAACCCGATCCGCGACGGCATGAACCTGGTCGCCAAGGAGGGGCCGGTGCTGTCGGAGCGCGGCTGCGCGCTGGTGCTGTCGCGGGAGGCGGGCGCGGCGGCCGAGCTGGCGGACGACGCGCTGACGGTCAACCCGTACGACGTGTCGCAGACCGCCGAGGCGCTGCACCGGGCCCTGCTGATGCCGCCCGACCGCCGCGCCGAACGCTGCGCGCGCCTGGCCGCCGCGGCCACCGCGCTGCCGCCGCGCCGCTGGTTCGCCGAGCAGCTGGCCGCCCTCGACTGACGCCCCGGCTCCCTCGAGGCCGCGGCACCGGCGGCGGCGCGGCGGCCGTCCTCAGCGCCCCGAGTGGCCGCTGCGCGCCGGCTCGCCGCACCGTTCGGCCAGGGGAACGGAAGCGAGCGGGGACTCCGTGCTGACGGACTGCGACGGGGGCTCGACGATGAGCGGAGCGGGCCCGGTGTGCTCGGTGGTGAGCAGCGACACGACCGGATTGGGCTCGTTGCGCGTCCGCCAGCGCTCCCGAATCCGCTGCTTGGTCTGCGACATGCGGCGGTGGGCGCTGACCTTGGCGAGCCGGGCGAGCTGTCCGCGCGTGGGGCGGGGCGCGCCGCTCGGCTCGTAGCCGTACTCGGCGAGCCGCTCTCCGAACGCCGCCTCGGCCAGGCCGATCTCCCACGGCTCCAGCCGCCGCGCCCAAGAGCCCACGCGACCGCTGTCGACGGCGCCGTGCGTGCGGCGGTGCCATTTCTTGCTCGGCGGGACGGTCTTGCGCGCGAGCCTGTGCGGCTCGGTCATGGCGGGGTCGTACTCCTCGCCGAGGAACGCGCACAGCCGCATCAGCTCGTCGGCGGGGTCGGCGACGAGCCGTTCGTACTGCAGCTCGTAGTAGGTGTCGGGGCCGAGCTCGGCGGCGTAGCGGCGGCCGAGGTCGATCGCCTCCCGCCAGAGGCAGATCGCGTGGTAGATGTCCTGCTTGTACCAGGGCATCTCGCGGAGCGAGGCCACGCAGTCGCGGCCGTCGCGGACGACGTGGATGAACTGCGCGTCGGGGAACATGCGCAGCAGCGGGCCGACGTACCGGAAGTAGCTGGGCCGCTTGTCGCCCCAGCGCACCCGGTCGAAGCGGCGCGCGTACGCGCGGAACACGGTGGCCAGCACCGAGCCCAGCGTGGGGGGACTGTCGACGATCTCCTCGACGGTCCGGTCGGGGTCCAGGCCGAGCGCGGCGAACTTGGTGCCCTCGCCGGTGGTGATCCACTCGCCGAGGGCCCGTCTGTTCTCGCCGTCCCGGAGGTCACCGAATTCGCACCGTGACGTCCATGCCGGGATGACGAACCGCGTCTCGGCGGGGACGGCGATCCGGTGATGCGAGTGCAGCATCAGCTGCAGCAGCGTCGTCCCCGACCGTGGACACCCGATGACGAAGATCGGGCGGTCAGTGTGGGCAAACATGCTCGGGATGCTGGCCGACGCCCCCGCCGCGCATCGCGCGTCTAGGCGCACGCTTGCCGAGGCATTACGAATGCTTGGCGATGCCTGACCGCCGGATTCCGCCGCCTGTAGACATTCCGGCGGAACGGTCCGTTCCGGGCCCCGGCTCAGCGCGGCGGCCGCGGACGGCCGACGAGGACGCGCCGACGCGGCTCGGCGGACGGGTCAGGTGTAGGACTCGCCGAGGGTCTGGCGGACCTGCTTGCGCGCCTCGTGGATGCGGGACTTGACCGTGCCGAGCGGCAGCTGGAGCTGCTCGGCGATCTCGGCGTACTCCAGCTGGGAGACGTCCCGCAGGACCAGCGCCTGGATCAGGTCGGGCTTGCGGGCCTCCAGCTCCTCCATGGCGTCGAGGATGTCCACCCGGGAGCCGGCGATGACGCTGGTGCGGCGCGGGTCGGGGCGCTGCTGCGGCAGCTCGCCGGCCTGCTCCAGCGAGCGGCGCTTGAGCGAGCGGTAGGTGGAACGGGCGGAGTTGGCGACCACCACGTGCAGCCACGTGCTGAAGCGGGAGCGCCCCTCGAACCGCTGGATGTTGCGGGCGACCTGCAGCAGCGCGTCCTGGCAGGCCTCCTCGGCGTCCTGGCGGCAGGGCAGGAACCGGGAGCAGTGGCGCAGCACGTCGGGCTCGATGGTGCGAAGGAGCTCGTCCAGCGCCGCCCGGTCGCCTTGGGCCGCCTTGACGGCCAGCTGCTCGGTCCTGTCGTCAAGTGCCATCGCCGCGCCTCAGCTCGCTCGCACACCCCGTTCGTTGGGCATGATACGGGAGTGTCCTTTCCACCTACTGTCGGTCGTTACCGAATCGAGCGGGTCCTCGGATCCGGGGCGTTCGCCTCAGTGTGGCTGGGGCACGACGAGGCGCTGGACGCGCAGGTCGCCATCAAGGTGCTGTCCGGAAGCCTCATCGACGACCTCGACGTGCGCAATCGCTTCCTGGAGGAGGCGCGGATCCTGCGCCGCGCCGATTCCGAGCGGCTCGTGCGCGTCCACGACATCGGGGAGCTCGAGGACGGACGTCCGTATTTCGTGATGTCCTACGCCGATCGCGGCACCCTCGCCGACCGGATGCGGGAACGGCCACTTCCGGTCAATCAGGCCCTTGCCTACGCCGAGGAGATCGCCTATGGCGTGAAGGTCCTCAACGAGCTGGGCGTCATCCACCGCGACCTCAAGCCCTCCAACGTGCTGTTCCAGTCCACGAGCGGCGGGCGGGAGCGGCTGCTGATCGCCGACCTCGGCCTGGCCAAGGCGCTGGCGCACGCCTCGGGCGCCTTCACGCTGCCGGTGGGCACGCCGGGGTACATGTCGCCCGAGCAGGCGCGCTTCGGCGGGGGCCTGGACGTGCGGGCCGACGTGTACGGGCTGGGCGCCCTGACGTACCACATGATCACCGGACGCCCCCCGGGACCGGCGCCCGTCAAGACGCCGCCCAGCGCGCTGCGCGAGGGGCTGTCGCCCGCGTTCGACGAGGTGATCCTGCGCGCGCTGGAGGTCGATCGGGAGAAGCGCTACCCGACGGCCGAGGCGTTCGCCGAGGCGCTCGCGACCCTACGGCCGACCTCACCGCCCCCCGCTCCCGGCGGGGCGCACGGACAGGACGCGTCCCCCGCCGCCCCCGAGGGCGAGACCGCCGAGCCCTCCGCCGCTCCCGCGAGCGGAAGTGGGGCGACGCCGCCCGACCAGGCTTCGTCATCCGCCGCTTCGTCATCCGCCGCTCCGTCATCCGCCGCTTCGTCTGCGCAGCCCGCCGCGGCGTCCTCGCCGCAGAACCCGGCGTCGTCCGCCCCCGCGTCTTCGCAGTCGGCACCGCCGTCCTCGCCGCCGGATCCGACGCCGACCGCGGTGGACGAGCCCTTGAGCACCTTCAACGCCGACGTCACGGTCAGCGACACGCCCCACCCCGGCCAAGCCCAGCCGCCTTATTCGCAGGGTCCGGGGCGCGGCCTCCCGGAGGACGTCGATTCCACCCGCCTGGACTGGGGGAGCAGCGCTCCGTCCCAGCAGGGCCAGGGTGACGGCATGGAGGCGGTCACGATCGTCGATCCCCCGGGCGGCCGCCCCGGCACCGTTCCGTTCGGCGCGCCCCCGGCGCCCGGTCCGCCCGCCCAGCACGGGCCGCAGGGCGGGCCGCCTCCCGGCACGCCGCGGACCGACGACCGCACGGTGGCGCTGCCCGTGCCGCCGCAGGGGCCCCAAGGCCCGGGGCAGGCCGGTTCGCCCGACCTGGAGAAGACCGCGGCGCTCACGCCGCCGCCGCAGGGCGGGCCGTATCCGGGGCCGGGGCAGCAGCCGCACCCCTTCGGCTTCCCGCCCGCCCAGCAGGGTCAGGGACGTCTGGGGCGGCTGAGGAAGTCGCTGCTGCCGGGAGGCTCGAAGCAGGCCGGCGGCGGGACCGGGTCGCCGGCCAAGAAGATCCCCGCGCCGATGGTCTTCGCCGTGGTGCTGCTGTGCGCGGCGGTCGCCGGCGGCCTGGCGTTGGGCACGCTGTTCAACGACGACAAGGACGACAAGCCGGACAAGCCGCCTCTCCCGCAGGACTTCGTCCAGGTGGCGGACGCGTCCGGCAAGATCCGGGCGGCGGTGCCGCGGGCCTGGACGGTGGACCGGCAGGAGCCCACCTGGGTGCCCAGCACGGTCGCGCTGAACGACGCCCAGGCCCGGCCGGTGCTGCGCGCCACCCCGAATGTGGCGCAGTTCAAAGGCGACGGGACCGCGCCGGGGGTGTTCATCGGCCTGACCAAAGACGTCGCCCAGGGCAAGCTCCCGCCGCCGGGGGTGACGGGCCACCGCACCTGCACCCGGGCGGGCACGCAGAACTACACCTCTCCCGACAAGACCCTGACCGGCACGATCACGCGGTTCACCGGCTGCCGGGTCGGCACCCCGTCGGTCACCGAGGTCGGCCTGCGCGACAGCCGCGGCGCCTTCGGCGTGTGGATCCGCATCAAGGAGAACGACAACCGCGACCTGACCAAGACCATCCTCGACAACCTCAAGCTGACGGCGCCCTGAGCCGGGCCGCGGCGGCGTCGTCCGGGACGCGCACGTGCTCGGGACGCGGCCCGTACCCCACCATCCGGGCCGCCAGCCGCGGCAGCACCGGCAGCGACGGAAGCGTCCGCGCCAGCCGCAGCACGCCCGGCTGCTCACCGCGCAGCGTCGGTCGGACCAGCAGGTTCTGCAGCGCGATCTGGACGCGCTGCACGACGGCGGTGGGCCGGGCGCGGCGGCGCTGCACGGCGGCCAGGTCGCCGGACGTGACCGCCCCCCGCCGCAGCGGCTCGTACAGCAGGTTGGCGGCGGCGACGGCGTCCTGGACGGCAAGGTTGATGCCCACCCCGCCGATCGGCGACATCGCGTGCGCCGCGTCCCCGATGCACAGCAGGCCCGGCCGGTGCCAGCGCCGCAGCCGGTCGACGCGCACGTCGAGGACCCGCACCGCGTCCAGGTCGAGGCCGTCGATCCGGTCGGCGAGGAAGGGCAGCAGGTCGACGACCTGGCGGCGCAGCTCCGCCGCGCCCGCCGCGCGCACCCGCTCGTACCCGCCCTTGGGCAGCAGGTAGCCCATCTGCCAGTAGGACGTGCGGTTGATCACCGCCATCAGGCGGCCGGCGGAGATGCGCAGGAACGAGTCGTCGCGGTCGGCGTCGCGGCGGGGCATCCGGAACCAGGCCACGTCCATGGGCGCGCCGAACTCGCGCAGCCGCAGCCCGGAGGCCCGGCGCAGCGTGGAGTGGCGGCCGTCGGCGGCGACGGTGAGCAGCGCGCGGATCCGGTGCTCGGCGCCGTCGGCGTCGCGGTAGCGCACGCCGGCGACGCGGTCGCCGTCGCGCAGCAGGCCGGTCGCCTCGGCGTTCATCAGCAGCGTGAAGCCGGGCAGCCGGGCGGCCTCCTCCGCGAGCATGGCGAGGAAGTCCCACTGCGGGACCATCGCGATGTACGGGTGGCGTCCCGGCAGCGTGCGCAGGTCGACCAGGCGCCGTTCGCCGTCGTCGGCGACCATGGTCAGCCGGTCGATCTTGCGGTGCGGCAGCGCCGCGAACCGGGCGCCGAGGCCCGCCTCGTCCAGCACGTCCAGCGTGGACGGGTGGACGGTGTCGCCGCGGAAGTCCCGCAGGAAGTCGCCGTGCTTCTCCAGGACGACCACGTCGACGCCCGCGCGGGCCAGGAGCAGGCCGAGGACCATGCCGGCGGGCCCTCCGCCCGCGACGCAGCAGGTGGTGTTCGTGTCCATGGCTCCCACCTCCCCCTTCAATTCAACACCCGATGAGTTATCCGTCAAGGGGCCGCCCCTTGTCATCGCGATAGTTGCCGATATATCGTCAATGCATCGCGATGGATTGACGATGAGAAGGTGGGCACGATGTTCCACGGCATGCACCACGCGTGGCACCACGGCGGACGCGGCCGCTTCCCCGGCGGCGAGGAGTACCGGGAACGGCGCGGCGGCTGGGGAGGCCACGGACCCGCGTTCGGCGCGGGCTTCGGCCACGGGTTCGGCCACGGTCCCGGTGCGGGCCGTCCCGGCCGCGGCGGCGGCCGGCGCACCAGGCGCGGCAACGTCCGGGCCGCCCTGCTCGCCCTGCTGGCCGAGCGGCCCATGCACGGCTACGAGATGATCCAGGAGCTCGCCGACCGCACCGACGGCGTCTGGCGGCCCAGCCCCGGCTCGGTGTACCCGACGCTGCAGATGCTGGAGGACGAGGGCAAGGTCAGCAGCAGGCAGGACGGCGGCAAGCGCCTGTTCAGCCTGACCGACGCCGGGCGCGAGGAGGTCGAGGCGCAGGACGCGCCGCCCTGGGACGAGGTCGCCGAGACCGTCGGGGAGCACGAACTGCGCGGCCGCGAGGCGCTCGCGCAGCTGATGAGCGCGCTGCACCAGGTCGCGACCGTCGGCAGCCCGTCCCAGCGGGAACGCGCGCTGGAGGTCGTCAACGACGCCCGGCGCCGCATCTACGGCATCCTCGCCGACGACCCCGAAGCCGAATGAGCCACGGCCGGCGCCGTCCCCGTCGGCGCCGACGGCGGCCTGCCGTCCGCCGCGCGCCGGTCAGCGCGGGAAGGGCACCTCACGGGCCGGCTGGTCCGCCATGTAGAGCTGCTTCCAGATGAACAGGCGCAGGTCGCCGCGGCCCTGCGCGGGACGGTCGAGGGGGACCTCCACCGTCGCGCGCACCAGGTAGGCGGAACCGGGCGGCAGGTAGCGGTCGCCGCCCTCCCCGTCGATCAGCGGACCGCCCTTGAGCCTGCGGACGACCTCGCTCCGCGTGGGCGGGGTGCACATGTCTTCGGGGACGCCCGCCTGCCACACGCAGCGGCCGCGGTCCTCGGCGGAGACGAGGTCCCGCTTGACGAACACGTCGCCGGGGAAGTCGAGCAGCACCCGCTCGTCGGTGGGGTTGCTGAGGATGTAGTCGATGTAGGCGTAGGTGCCCCGCGCGGACCGCGACGCCTGCTGGGGGGCGGCGGTGCCGTCCGCCGTTCCCGCGGTCACCGTCTGGAGCCGGTAGCGGGACCCGTCCGCCGTGCCGACCTCGACGGGCGCGCCGGCGCGGGGCAGCGCGGCGGCGGGCGCGTCGAGGTCGGCACGGCCGCCCGCCCCGGACCCGCCCGTCTCTCCGCCGCCGAGCCTGTCCCGCAGGTCGGGCGCGAGCAGCACCCCGGCGGCGATCAGCCCGGCGGCGACGGTCAGGGTGCACGCGGCCAGGACGCCCGCGCGGCGGCGCCCGCGTCGCGCGCGCCGGTCGTCGCGTGTGCGGCGCGTCCCGA
Organism: Actinomadura rubrobrunea NBRC 15275; assembly: GCF_001552235.1. Taxonomy (NCBI): domain Bacteria; kingdom Bacillati; phylum Actinomycetota; class Actinomycetes; order Streptosporangiales; family Thermomonosporaceae; genus Actinomadura; species Actinomadura viridilutea. The sequence continues at coordinate 17,363 of NZ_BCQU01000078.1, forward strand.
GCCGCACCTGGATGCCGCTGGTCTCGCGGACGCCGAGCGGCCCCGTGCTCGTCGCGGACGGCGAGACGGGACGGCCGGGCATGCCCGCCGGGCCGGGCGCGCCCGGAGCGCCCGGCCGGCGATGGTCGTCGGGACGTCGCGGGATTCCCTGGTCGGTGTCCACGTGAACACTCCCGTCTCTCGGCCCCCGTGCCACGGCGGCGTCCCGCCGTGTCCCTGCACAGTCTGACGCAGGCGCGCGATGCCTCCGTTCCCCCTTGGGGACCGCAAGGTACGCCATACGGCGCCCGTTCGCTTGTCAGCCGGTGACGAAGAACACGCCGCGCGGGCCACCGAGACGGCGGAAATCCGGGCTAGCGCCCCTCCAGGGAGTCGGCGAGCGCGTCCATGAAGCGCACCACGCCCTCGGGGCCGTCCACCACCAGGTCGGCCCGTTCGGCGAGCGCGGTCACCTCGGCCGAGCCGCTGCACACCTTCACGCCGGGGACGCCCTCGGCGCGCAGCGCGTCGATCGCGTCGTAGGCGGCCAGGTCGCCCAGGTCGTCGCCGGCGAACAGCACCGCCGACGGGAACGGGCCGGCGCCGGACCGCGCCGCGCGCGCCTCGTCCACGAAACGGCGCAGCGCCATGCCCTTGTCCATGCCGGGCGGGCGCAGTTCCAGGACGAACCGGCCCGGCTCCACGGTCAGGCCGGTGCGTTCGGCCAGCGCCTCCAGGATGCCGCGCAGCCGGTCCAGGGCCACCTGCGGCTCGGGGCACCGGCGGGTGTGCACCGCGAGGGCCCGCCCCTTGTCCTCGATGTAGGTCGCCTCCGGCGCGTTCGCGGCCTTGATCACCTCGGGCAGCTTGGCGCGCGCCTCGGCGACGCCGGGCGGCGGCTCGGGCGCGGTCAGCGCGCCGGACTCCCAGCGCTCCAGCCCGTACTGGCCGAGCACCACCAGGCCGTCCACGCCGTCCAGGCCGCCGTACTCCACGGCCACGGCCGCGGGACGGCCGGTGACGATCAGCAGCGCGCCCACCCGGGGGGCGAGGCGGGCCAGCGCCGCGGCCGCCCGCGGGTGGGCCCGCGCCGCGGCCGGGTCGTCGACGATGGGCGCGAGCGTGCCGTCGAAGTCGAACCCAAGCACCGCGCCGCCCGGGTCCTCGCGGATCGCGTTCAGGCCGTCCGTGCCGGCGGCCGTGGTCGCAGCGAAGAGGTTCACCCGACCAGTGTCGGGCGCCTCAGGGTCGCATGCCCAACCGGCGCGCGGCGCGCTGCCGCTGCCGCTGGGCGCGGAGCCGGCGCAGGCGCTTGACGAGCATCGGATCGTGCTCCAGCGCCTCGGGGCGGTCGATCAGGATGTTGAGGAGCTGGTAGTAGCGCGTCGCCGACATGTCGAACTCCTCGCGGATCGCCTGCTCCTTCGCGCCGGCGTACTTCCACCACTGCCGTTCGAAGGCGAGGATCCGGCGGTCGCGCTCGGACAGGTTGCCGGCCGGGAAGGCGAGCTCGTCCTCCTGGCCGTCGGTCACCGGGTGCAGGGCTGGGCCGTCGTTCATGCTGCCGTCCTGTCGAGGGCCGTCCGGGGGCCGCAAGCGGGGGGTCGCCGACCGGGGTCGACGTCTCGCGCATGACGTCCCCTCTGTGGTCGCTGATCCCGGGTCGTCCGGGTTCGACCGGTGTCATGCTACGCGTCCGCGCCGACATCGGCCGGAAGTTCCGCCGGAACGGCACGGCACTCGCCCCGATGACGCGCGTCCAAGCGATTCCGCCGTCACGGACGGCTACCAGTGCACCACAATCAGGCTCGCGAAGGGCTCGTCTCGACGCGATTCTCGGCGATGTCGCTCGTCGCCTCCCGCTTTCTCCCCTTTTCGCCAGTGGTGGGACGCCGTGCAGCGGGCATGGCACGAGCACGCGACGATTCGCGTCGTGCGCGAGGGATGCGCGAGAAGCGCGACACCGGCCGAACGCATGCACTTTGCATGCGTTAGCGTGTGTACGCTGCAATCGCATTCACGGACGGAAACGACGATGGAAACGACACGGTGAACGGGAGGCCCGCGGCGATGGCGACGGAGCACGCGTCCGGAGACTCGTTCGAGGACTCCGCCGAGCGTGCCGACCGCGTCCTGTCGGAGATCGGCCTGGCGCTGTTCCACCTGCGCCGGGTGTGGATCAAGCCCGATCTGATGAAGAAGATCCGGGCGCAGACCTCCGGCGGCCCGGGCGGGCGCCCGCTCCAGCTGTCCAACCTGATGGTGGTGCACGCGGTCGCCGAGCTCAGCGCCGCCGCGGAGAACGCCGGCGGCCCCGGCGGCGAGGTCACCGTCGGCGCCGTCGCCGAACGCCTGGAGATCGACCCGTCCACCGCCAGCCGGCTGGTCGGCCACGCCATCGACGCGGGCCTGGTCTCCCGCCGCCCCTCGCCGGTGGACGCCCGCCGCGCCAACCTGGGCCTGACCGAGGCGGGCCGGCGCGTCCGGCAGGTGGCCGAACGCTCCCGCCGCGCCTACCTGGCCGGCCTGATGGCCGACTGGACGCCCGAGGAGCGCGCGCAGTTCGCCCGGCTCCTCACCCGCTTCGCCGACGCCGCCGTCCGCACGCCCATGGAGCTGGAGGGCATCGAGAAGATCTTCCGGGAGGCGGGCGCCGAGTGACCGCCGGCCTCCCCGGCGCGGTCTCCCGGACGCGCGGGGCCGCGCCGGGCGCGGCGCTCAACTGCTGCGCAGGACCGACACGCGGCTGAGGTACTCGTCCTCGTCGATCTCGCCGCGGGCGAAGCGTTCGGCCAGCGTGGCGTGCGCGCGGGCCAGCGGGTCCGCCTGGGCGGCGGACGCGGCGATGCGGCGGCGGATCAGGACGAAGGCCGCCGCGGCCACGGCCGCCCAGAACAGCCCGAAGGCGATCGGGAACACCGGCCACCAGGCGGGGGCGTCGTGCCAGCCGCCGTCGTGCCAACCGCCCGGGTGCGCGCTCAGCGCCGTGACAAGTGCCGTCATCGTCATCGACCTCCTGTCGCTCTCGTACGGGTCGATGCTCGGCGACGGGTTCGGGACGTGTCGTCCTACGGCCGGAGGCTCTGCCGCTACTCCGCGCGGAGTAGCGCGGGCCTCACCACCACGGCGGCCGGTAGTCGTCCTCGTCGTTCGGCCGCCGCCGGTGCGAGAAGCCTCCCGGAGGGTCGTCGTCCGAGGCGGGCGGCGGGAAGGCGCCGGGCGGCGGGCTCGTGTCGTCCAGGTCGGGCGGGGGCGCGGACGGGAAGGCGACGGCGGGCAGTTCGTCGGTCGTGTTGTCCGGACGGGCCTCGGGCGCGTCGTCCCGCGGCGGTGCGGAGGGGCCGTCCGCGGGCGAGGGGGCGTCCCCCAGCACGCTGCGGCGGAACCTCTCCCACTCCTCGTCGTCGATGACCGGCTCGTCGTCCGAGAGGGGAGGCTCCTCGGGAGCATCGGCGGTCTCGGTCGCGCCGCGCGAGCCGTTCAGGCCGTTGATCCGGTGTCCCTCGGGAGGCTCGGCGCGCGTCGCCCCGGAGCCGTTCGCCCCGCTGGCTCCGTCGACCCCGTCGAGCCCGTTGAACCCGACCCCGTCGAGCCCGTTGAACCCGTTCAGCGTGATGCCCGCGCCGCCGCCGTACTGGTCGCCGAGGAACTCCTCCGGGACGAACGGACGCAGCCGCCACCCGTGCTCCGGCTCGGGGTCGGGATGGGGGTCGGCTTCCGGGACGGGCGTGTGGAGCGGCCCGCCGTCCAGGCCGCCCGGCCGCTGCGCCGGGTCGGGTGCATGCGACGGCCCCGGCTGCTCAGACTGCCCGGCGTGCCGCTCGGACGGCGGTGGGGGCCAGGCCGGGTGCGCCGTGTGCGGCTGCCCGCCCGGGAAGACCTCGGTGCTCTGCCACAAGGGGGCGTTCACGGGAGCGACCGCGATGCCGGCCGGGTCGTCCGCCGGCATCGCGCCGACGCGCCGGGGCGGATACTCCGGCCGCATCACCTCGTACGGGGAGTCGCCCTCGACCTCGTCCTCCTCCGGGCGCCTGCGCTGCACCCACCCCAGCACCACCCCGATGGCGATGAGGACGCCGCCGCCCACCAGGACGGCGGGCAGCATCAGGCTCGACCGCTCGTCCGGGACGTCGTCGGCCTGCACCGGCTCAGGGGACGGGGTGGGCGTCGCGTCCTGCCCCTGGGACGCTCGGTTGATCCTGGCGGCGACGGCCATGGCGCGGACCGCGTCCAGCGTGGTCGAGCACGTGGTCACGCCGGGGGGCCGGCTGCGCGGCACCGATCCCTGGACGAGCGCCTGCCGCACCTCCTGCGGCGTCAGCCGCGGGTAGCGGGCGCGGATCAGGGCGGCCACCCCGGCGACGATGGCCGAGGACGGGCTGGTGCCGGTGCCGACCACGTAGCCGCCGCTGGCGTCCGCGCTGACGATGTCGACGCCGGGGGCGCACACGGCCACGTAGGAGTGCCGGTTGCTGTCCGGCCACACCTGCATGCGCCGGTCGACCGCGCCGACGGCGATGACCCCCGGGTAGGCCGCGGGGAAGTTCTTGCGGTTGGCGCCCGCCCCGTCGTTGCCCGCGGACGCGATCAGCACCACGCCCTTGGCGAGCGCGTACCGGATCGCGTCCTCTTCGGTGGAGCTGCCGTCGTAGAACAGCTTCCCGCCGCCCAGGGACATGTTGATGACGTCGGCGCCGTGGTCCACGGCGTACCGGATGCCCTGCGCCACCGCGTCCCGGTTGCGGACGCCGATCTGCCCGCCGCTGCGCCGCAGCGGGTCGTCGTTCTCCCACGTCACCCGGATCGACAGGATGCGGGCGTGCGGCGCCACGCCCATCACGCCCTGCGCGCCGCCCGGGCCGTGGCCGTGCCCGGCGATGATGCTCGCCATCGACGTGCCGTGCAGGCCCCAGTAGCGGCTTCCGGGGCGCCGCAGCCCGCCGGTCAGATCGGGCCCGGCGGTGACCTTGCCGACCAGGTCGGGATGCCGTTGGTCGACCCCGGTGTCCAGGACCGCGACGGTCACGCCGCCACCCTTGGACGTCCGCCACACGCGCGGCACGCGCAGCGCGGTCAGATGCCATTGCCGGGCGCGGATCTGGTCGGTGCGCGCCGCCGCGGCCGCTCCGGCGGGCCGCAGGGGGACGGCGAAGACGGCGGCGAAGGCCACCGCCGACAGCGCCGCACCGAAGCGCACGGGCAGGCGCCGATCGGCGTGGGACACGCCACCGCACCTCCTCCCGGCAGTCGGTCCGGGGGTGCGCGCCCCGAACCCCGGTGCTTCCCTGAAGCCCCGACTCCGCCTCGTCGCGGAAGGCGGCAGTGGTCCGTGCATGCTCGCCGGCGGGGCGTCCGAGCACGGACCATTGCGCGTCACGGCGCCCTCCGAACGCGTGTCATTCTGCCATGGGGACACGGCTCGGCTCGGGCACTCGGCACATTGGGGCACGCTCTTGGACAGCGCGCCTCATGACCGCCCTCGGGCGGACGGTTCTAGCGGCAGGCCCCGTAGGGGCGGTCGCAATTGATCAGCCGCCCGCCGAGCTCCTGGGACGCCTCGCGCATGAGCGCGCCCGGCCCGGTGACGAGCCAGTTGGGGCCTTGCAGGATCGCGAACGGCCCCTGTTCGCCCAGCGCGCTCTGGGCCACGCCGGTGCGCCAGGTGCTCAGCGCCGCGTCCATGGTCAGCCCCGGAGTCAGCACGGTGCCCGCGACGTAGCGGCCCTCGTGCCTGCACTCCACGCGCGTGGCGTCGGCCTCGCACCCGTCCGCGCCGTGGTCGCGCAGAACCGCCGCGATCTTGTTGACGTCCCGGTAGGCGACGGCCTTCGGCGCCTCGGAGGCGTTGCCGTTCAGCACGAAGGCGGCGGTCGCCACCAGGGTGCCGCCGACGGCGCCCGCCACAACGAACAGGGGTTTGGCTCTCATGGCGACCAGCATGCCCTACTCGCGAGTAACAAAAGGCGCCGAACGGTGTTAACCCGGCCACGTCCCCTGGTGAGGCGGTTGAGAGGATCGTCACGTCGGCACCCGGCCGACGCGATGAGCAGCGCATCCTCCGCCCGCGGCGGGCGAGGCCGCCCCGCGGTTCGCCGACTGTCGGCCGCGCCGACCGACTCGCACAGGCAGACCGAAACAAGCGCCGAGCCCGAGCCGTCGCACAACGCGCTCGCCCCGGCCCCGTCGAGTCGCGGTGCGCCGCTCCCCAACCGGTGGCGCCGCGCATCCGTCACCGCCGGGTCGGCGCACATGCCTCAAACTCCGCAACGCATGCTCGAGAACGCCGCCGAGAGGATCGCCACGCGCGCGATATCCGGACGCACACCACCGGCGGCGTCGACTACGATGCGGGACGAACCTGCCGGTGTAGCTCAATTGGCAGAGCACTTGTCTTGTAAACAAGCGGCTAGGGGTTCAAGTCCCCTCACCGGCTCGCACGTCAGGGCCCTGTCCCGGGATCGGGACAGGGCCCTGCGCGGTCCAGAGGCGGGGCTGATGCGGCCGAGATGCGGCCGCGCCGTCAGGAGCCGGCCCGCCGCTCGCCGCGTCGGCCGCTCATCAGCGGGGGTCAGGACGCGCCGCGGCGGCGGGCGACCTCGTACAGGGCGATGCCCGCGGCGACGCCGGCGTTCAGGGACTCGACGCCGCCCGGCATCGGGATGGTCGCGAGCATGTCGCACGTCTCGGCGACCAGCCGGCCCAGGCCCTTGCCCTCCGACCCGACGACCAGTACGAACGGGCCCTCGGCGATCTCCAGGTCGGCGACGGTGACGGCGCCGCGGGCGTCCAGGCCCGCCACGAAGCAGCCCGCCTGCTGGTAGGCCTTCAGCTGCCGGGCCAGGTTGGTGGCGCGGGCGACCGGGAGCTTCGCCAGCGTCCCGGCCGACGCCTTCCAGGCGCCCGCCGTCACCCCGGCGGCGCGGCGCTCGGGCACCACCACCCCGGAGGCGCCGAACGCCGCGGCCGACCGCACGATCGCGCCGAGGTTGCGCGGGTCGGTGACGCCGTCCACCGCGACGATCAGCGGGACGTCCGCCTTCAGCAGGTCGTCGGGGTGGGCGTACCGGTACGGCCGCACCTGCAGGGCGATGCCCTGGTGGACGGCGCCGTCGGTGAGGCGGTCCAGCTCGGGCTTGGCGGTCTCCAGCAGCGGGATGCCGCGGTCGGCGGCCAGCTGGATCGACTCGCGGACGCGGTCGTCGCCGCTGGACATCACGTACAGGGCGCTGCCCGGCACGCCCGCGCGCAGCGCCTCCAGCACGGGGTTGCGGCCGGTGACGAGCTCGGGCACTTCGCCGTCCGCGCGGCGGGCGCCCGCGGGGCGGCCCTTGGCGGCCGCCTCGGCGGCGCGCCGCGCCTCGGCCAGCTTCGCCCGTCCTCCCGGCCCCAGGGTGGGGGTGCCGGTGCGGCGGGCGTTCTTGGCCGCCCGGGCCAGCTGCCGCTTGGCGTGCCAGTGCCGGTCTTCGGCCTTGGGGGTGGGCCCTTTGCCCTTGCGCTTGGCCATGGCTGCTTCCGTACGTCCTTCTGCAGTGTCGCTCGCGCCAGGGCGGCGCGGCGGCGAACGCCCTGAACACGCGATCTTATGCCGCGGACCGACGTGCCTCGGCGCCCGAGAGGCGGGCACGTCGCGCCGCGGGAGGTGGACGCGCCGCGCGCGGGAGCGCCTCGATCCCGTCGCGCGGCGGCGGCCGGGTTCAGTTCCGCTTGAGCTCCCAGCGGGGGCCGTGCGGGGTGTCCTCGACGACGATCCCGGCCTTGGCGAGCTGGTCGCGGATGGCGTCGGCCGAGGCGTAGTCCTTGCGGGAACGGGCCGCCTGGCGCTGCTCCAGCGCGACGGCGACCAGGGCCTCCACCACGGGCAGCAGGTCCTCTTCGCCCGCGCGGGCCCACTGCCGCGACAGCGGGTCCAGCCCCAGGACGTCCATCATGGCCCGCACCGAGGCCAGGTGACGGCGCGCGGCGTCGTGGTCGCCGGACGCCAGGGCGCTGTTGCCCTCCCGCACCGTCTCGTGCACGACGGCGAGCGCCTGCGGAACGCCCAGGTCGTCGTCCATCGCGGCGGTGAACGCCTCGGGCAGCTCCGCCGCGGCCTGGTCCGTGCCGACGACCTCGGCGGCGCGGGTCACGAAGCCCTCGACGCGCTGGTAGGCGGACACGGCCTCGGCCAGCGCCGCGTCCGTGTAGTCCATGAGGGAGCGGTAGTGCGCCGACGCCAGGTAGTAGCGGATCTCCGCGGGGCGGGCCTTGCCGAGCAGGTCGTCGAGCAGGACGACGTTGCCGACCGTCTTGCTCATCTTCTCGCCGTCGACGGTGAGCAGCCCGTTGTGCAGCCAGTAGCGGGCGAACCCGTCCCCGGCCGCCTGCGACTGGGCGACCTCGTTCTCGTGGTGCGGGAAGATCAGGTCGACGCCGCCGCCGTGGATGTCGAACGTGGGCCCGAGGTACTTGGTGGCCATGGCCGAGCACTCCAGGTGCCAGCCGGGGCGCCCCTCGCCCCACGGCGTCTCCCAGGAGGGCTCGCCCGGTTTGGCGCTCTTCCACAGGGCGAAGTCGCGCGGGTCGCGCTTGAGCTCCTCGTTCGGCGTGTCCCCGGCCGGGCGCATGTTGTCCAGGCGCTGGTTGGACAGCGCCCCGTACCGGTCGGCCCAGGACTTCACGTCGAAGTAGACGTCCCCGCCGACGGCGTAGGCGTGGCCCGCCTCGATCAGCCGCCGGATCAGCACGATCATCTCCGGGACGTGCCCGGTGGCGCGCGGCTCGACCGTGGGCGGCAGGCACCCGAGCAGGTCGTAGCCCTTGGTGAACACCCGCTGGTTGGCCTCGGCCACGGCGTACCACGGGCGGCCCTCGCTCTGCGCCACTGCGATGATCTTGTCGTCCACGTCGGTGACGTTGCGGACGAAGGTCACCTCGTAGCCGGAGCGGCGCAGCCAGCGCAGCAGCACGTCGTAGATGACGCCCGAGCGCAGGTGGCCGATGTGCGGGGCGGCCTGCGGCGTGGCACCACACACGTACATCCCCACGCGGCCCTCTTCCAGAGGCTCGAACGTGCGGACGCTACGGGTTCCGGTGTCGTACAGGCGCAGACTCACGTGCCCAGGTTATTGGATCCCAAGTGCGATCGTGCGGCCCTTCGCGTCCGCGCGGGTCCCTCGGGCCGCGGACGGCGTCCGCCGGGACCGCTCCGCGCCCGCCTCCGAGGGGCCGCGGCGCGGCGCTCCGGGCCGCTCGCGACCGCTACTTCAGGAGCTGGCGGGCCATGACCATGCGCTGGATCTGGTTCGTCCCCTCGTAGATCTGGGTGATCTTGGCGTCGCGCATCATGCGCTCCACCGGGAACTCGCGCGTGTACCCGTACCCGCCGAGCAGCTGGACGGCGTCGGTGGTGATGTCCATCGCCACGTCCGAGGCCAGGCACTTGCACGCCGACGACACGAAGGTCAGGTCCGGCACCGACTCGCCGTTCATGGCCCGCTCGGACTTGATCGCCGCGTGGTAGGTCAGCTGCCGCGCGCCCTCCAGCCGCATCGCCATGTCGGCCAGCATGAACTGCACGCCCTGGAACTCGGCGATCGCCTTGCCGAACTGCTTGCGCTCCTTGACGTACCCCAGCGCGAAGTCCAGCGCGCCCTGCGCGATGCCGATCGCCTGCGCGGCGATCGTGATGCGGGTGTGGTCCAGGGTGGTCAGGGCGGTCTTGAACCCGGTGCCCTCGGCCCCGATGATGCGGTCGGCCGGGATCCGCACGTTGTCCAGGATCACCTGCCGGGTCGGCGACCCCTTGATCCCGAGCTTGCGCTCCTTGGCCCCGAACGACACGCCCTCGTCGTCCTTCTCGACGACGAACGCCGAGATCCCCCGCGCCCCCGCGGACGGGTCGGTCACGGCCATGACCGTGTAGTACTGCGAGACGCCCGCGTTGGTGATCCACATCTTGGTGCCGTTGAGCACCCAGTGGTCCCCGTCCCGCACGGCCCGGGTCTTCATCGAGGCGGCGTCCGAACCGGCCTCGGGCTCGGACAGCGCGTAGGAGAACATGGCCTCGCCCCGCGCGACGGGGGTCAGGTACTTTTTCTTCAGCTCCTCGGAGCCGGCCAGCAGCACCGGCACCGTGCCGAGCTTGTTGACCGCCGGGATCAGCGAGGAGGACGCGCACACCCGGGCGACCTCCTCGATCACGATCACGGTGGCCAGCGCGTCGGCCCCGGCGCCCCCGTACGCCTCGGGGATGTGCACCGCGTGCAGGTCGTTCTGCACCAGCGCGTCCAGAGCCTCCTGCGGGAATCGGGACTCCTCGTCCACTTGCGCCGCATACGGCGCGATCTTGGCCTCGGCCAGCTCGCGCACCGTGGCACGCAGCATCTCGTGCTCGTCCGACGGGGCATACGTGGGAATGTCGGGACTCATACCGCAGATGCTACCGGCCGGTACACTGCGCCGACCGGTCGCGGGGTACCCGTCGGCCGCGGGCACGACCACGGGCACGACCGCAGGCACGAGACCACGAGAAGGCCGGGGGAGGTTTCCGACGGGCCGGGGGCGAGGTCCCGGCGGGGACCGCGACTGATCGAGAGGAGTTGTCTTGGCGCACCGCCTGACGGTGATCGGAACCGGCTACCTCGGCGCGACCCACGCCGCCTGCATGGCGGACCTGGGCTTCGAGGTGGTCGGCCTGGACACCGACGCCGCGAAAGTCGACCGGCTCGCCGCGGGCGACCTGCCCTTCTACGAGCCCGGCCTGGAGCCGATCCTGCGCCGCAACCTGGCCGCGGGACGACTGCGCTTCACCACCTCCTACGACGAGGCGGCCGAATTCGGCGACGTGCACTTCGTGTGCGTGGGCACCCCCCAGAAGCGGGGCGAGTACGCCGCGGACCTGACCTACGTGGACGCGGTGATCGAGGAGCTGGCGCCGCGGCTGCACCGCCCCTGCCTGGTCGTCGGCAAGTCCACCGTCCCGGTCGGCACCGCCGCCCGGCTGGCCGCGCGGCTGGCCGAGCTGGCGCCCGCCGGCGGCGACGCCGTGCTGGCCTGGAACCCCGAGTTCCTGCGCGAGGGCTACGCCGTCGAGGACACCCTGCACCCGGACCGGATCGTCGCCGGGGTGCCGGACGACCAGGGCGCCGCCGAGCGGGCCGAGAAGGTGCTGCGCGAGATCTACTCGTCCATGATCGGCGAGGGCGTCCCGTTCATCGTCGCCGACTACGCCACCGCGGAGCTGGTCAAGGTCGCCGCCAACGCGTTCCTGGCCACCAAGATCTCCTTCATCAACGCGATGGCCGAGGTGTGCGAGGCCGCGCACGCCGACGTGACCAAGCTGTCGCTCGCGCTGTCGTACGACGACCGCATCGGCGGCAAGTTCCTCGGCCCGGGCCTCGGCTTCGGCGGCGGCTGCCTGCCCAAGGACATCCGCGCGTTCATGGCCCGCGCCGGGGAGCTGGGCGTCGACCAGGCCCTGACGTTCCTGCGCGAGGTCGACGAGATCAACATCCGACGCCGCATCCGCATGGTCGACCTGGCCCGCGAGCTGCTCGGCGGCTCGTTCGCCGGACGCACCGTGGGCGTGCTCGGCGCGGCGTTCAAGCCCAACTCCGACGACGTGCGCGACTCCCCCGCCCTCGACGTGGCGTCCACCATCCACGCCCAGGGCGGCGCCGTCACCGTCTACGACCCGCAGGCCATGGACAACGCCCGCCGCGCCCATCCCGAGCTGACGTACGGCGCCTCCGTCCAGGACGCCGCCCGCGGCGCCCACGTCGTCCTGCTGCTGACCGAGTGGCGGCAGTTCCGCGACCTCGACCCGGCGGACCTGGCCGGCGTCGTCGCCGAGCGCAACATCGTCGACGGCCGCAACGCCCTGGACCCCGAGCTGTGGCGCGCCGCCGGCTGGACCTACCGGGCCCTCGGACGCCCCTGACCCCGGTGCGCCGCCGGCGGCGCGCTCCCTCGGGCGCGACCGCTCCCGCGGCCCGGGAAGCAAGTCCCTCGCGGCGGCGTTGTGCGTCGCATGGGATTCGCTGATGTCGACGTGATCCGGCGGCTGCTGCACGAGTCGAAGACGTGGGCCTTCGTGGGCCTGGGCGACAACCCGGAGCGGGAGGCGTACACGCAGGCGCGGCTGCTGCAGCAGCGCGGCAAGAGGATCATCCCGGTGCATCCGTCCGGGGCGACGGTGCTGGGCGAACGCGGGTACACCTCGCTGGCCGAGATCCCGGCGGAGGAGGGTCCGCTGGACGTGGTGGGCATCTACCGCCGGGCCGAGCACGCGGGCCAGGCGGTGGACGAGGCCATCGCGGTGGGCGCGCGGGCCGTGTGGCTGCCGCTGGACGTGGTGGACGAGGCGGCGGCGCGGCGCGCCCAGGAGGCCGGGCTGGACGTCGTCATGGACCGCTGCCCGGGCGTGGAGTGGGCCCTGCGCCGCTAGTTGTTCTGTCC
>NZ_BCQU01000079.1:0-29293 GCF_001552235.1 Actinomadura rubrobrunea NBRC 15275
CCATCAGGTCCGAGAAGGCGTCGACCAGGACGTCGACGATCTGCCGCTGCCGCTCCTCGGGCGCCATGGCCCGCAGAGCCCGGGTGATGCTCCCCATCGTGTTCTCTTTTCCGCTCGGGCTACTCGGGGGGCCGGGGGCGGGGTCCACCCGGTAGGTGCGGGTGTCCCCGCGCCGCAGCCGGACGTACCTGAGTCATTCTGCCGAACCGTGCCCGGAGCGGGCGGTGAACAGCGCACGAACCCCGGGCACCGACCGCAGGAGGTCCAGCGCCATCTCCGCGTGCCCGGGCACGTACCCGTTGCCGATGAGCATCGTGACGTCCGCCGCCAGCCCCTCGGCGCCCAGCGCCGCCGCCGAGAACGACGTCGCCATCGAGAAGAACACCACCGTCCCGCCCTGCGCCGTGCCCAGGATCGCCCCGTGCTCGCAGCCGGGCACGTCCACGCACACCACGGTCACGTCGGCGGGCTCGCCCAGCGCCTCGGCGACCGCCACCGGGTCGCGCGCGTCCGCCACCACCACCGCGTCGGCCAGCCCGGCGTCCTCCAAGAGCCGCCGTTCGCGCTCGTCCGGCACCAGCCCCACCGTGCGGGCCGCGCCCGCCCGGCGCGCCGCGGCCAGCGACAGCGACCCGCTCTTGCCGGCCCCGCCCAGCACCGCCACCACAGGGGGCGCGCCCCGGCGGACGCGCTCGGCGACCACCCGGTGGGTCAGGGCCGGCGCGCCGCACACGTCCATCACCGACAGCGCCAGCGGCGTCGGCAGGTCGTCGGGCAGCACGGCGGCGATGGAACGGGCGAACAGGATGGCGTGCCCCTCGGCCGGCACCTGCTCGGACCGGCCGTCCCAGCGGGCCAGCCCGTCGGTGATCGCAAGCGGCGTCAGCGTCAGCGACACGAGCGTGGCGATCCGGTCCCCCGGCTTGAGACCGAGCGGCGAGGCGGGGCCCGCCTCCTCCACGACGCCGACGAGCATGCCGCCCGACCCGGTCACCGGGTTGTGCATCTTGCCGCGCTCCTCGACGATCTTCAGCACGGCCCGGCGGAGGGCGGCGTAGTCGTCCCCGTGCTCGGTGCGCAGCTGCCGGTAGGACGCGGCGTCCAGGTTGAGCCGCTCCACCCGCACCCGCACCTCGTCGGGGCGGATGCGCGGATCGGTGTCCAGCCGGTGGGCGGCCTGCGGCAGCACCCCGCGGGGTTCCAGCACACGGTGCAGCCCCACCGCCGAGCCCGCCGGGTCCGCCGCCCCGGCGCCGCCGTTGCCGTCCGCCTCGTCGCGAAGGTCGACCATCTCTCGTCCCGCCTTGCCTTCCCTGTTCCAAAGTGATCCGCAGATTATCCGGGGCACCCCTGGTTTATCCGGAAGTCTTCCCGTAACGTCCGTCATACACAAGACTTTGTCCGTAGTACTTCGCGCGAGAGGTCGACGATGACCACTGCCCTGCACCCGCAGCCGGACACCGCCCCCCGCGCGGGCGGCCCGGCCGAGCAGCCCTACGTCTACCGGCGCCGTCCCCTGGTCGAACCCGACTGGCGGCGCTTCCCCGGCTGGCGGGACGTCACCGCCGCCGAATGGCGGTCGGCGCAGTGGCAACGCGCGCACTGCGTCAAGAACATCCGGCAGCTGCGGCAGGTGATGGGCGACCTGATCGACGAGGCCTTCTACGCCGACCTGGAACGCGACCAGGCCGAGCGCGCCACCATGTCCATGCTCGTCACGCCGCAGATGCTCAACACCATGGACACCGGCTCCACCGAGGCGTTCTACGCCGACCCCGTGCGCCGCTACATGATCCCGGTGTTCAGCGACCGCCGCACCGACTGGCCGTCCCACCCCCACGCCACCCGCGACTCCCTGCACGAGGCGGAGATGTGGGCGGTCGAGGGCCTCACCCACCGCTACCCCACCAAGGTGCTGGCCGAGCTGCTGCCCACCTGCCCGCAGTACTGCGGCCACTGCACCCGCATGGACCTGGTCGGCAACTCCACCCCGGCCGTCGACAAGCACCGCTTCACCATCCGGCCCCCCGACCGGCACGCGGCCATGCTCGACTACCTGCGCCGCACGCCCGGCGTCCGCGACGTCGTCGTCTCCGGCGGCGACGTGGCCAACCTGCCCTGGCCGCGCCTGGAGGCGTTCGTCGACGCCCTGCTGGACATCGACAGCATCCGCGACATCCGCCTGGCCAGCAAAGCCCTCATGGGCCTGCCCCAGCACTGGCTTCAGGACGACGTCCGCGCCGGCATGGAGCGCCTCGCCGCCAAGGCCCGCCGGCGCGGCGTGCAGATCGCGATCCACACGCACGTCAACGCCGCCCAGTCCGTCACGCCCCTGGTCGCCGAGGCGGCGCGCGCCATGCTGGACACCGGCATCCGCGACGTGCGCAACCAGGGCGTCCTGCTGCGCGGTGTCAACGACACCCCCGCCGCGCTGCTCGACCTGTCGTTCGCGCTGCTCGACGAGGCCGGGATCATGCCCTACTACTTCTACCTGTGCGACATGATCCCCTACAGCGAGCACTGGCGGCTCGCGGTGTGGGAGGCCCAGGAGCTCCAGCACGCCATCATGGGGTACCTGCCCGGCTTCGCCACCCCACGGATCGTGTGCGACGTGCCGTACGTGGGCAAGCGCTGGGTCCACCAGCTCGCCGAATACGACCGCGAACGCGGCATCTCCTACTGGACCAAGAACTACCGCACCGGTCTCGAGGCCGCCGACCCCGACGCCCTCACCCGCCGCTACGAGTACTACGACCCCATCTACACCCTGCCCGAGTCAGGGCAGGCCTGGTGGCGGAGCCACTGACCCGAGGGCGGGACTAGGCTTCGCCGAATGGGACGCGAGCTCATCGCACGGTTCCCCATCGGCGCCGCCGCGACCGTCGCCGAGCTGGAGGCCGACCCGCATCCGCTGCTCGCGCGGCTGCGCGCGCACGAGCCGGTGTCCTGGCTGCCCGCCCTCGGCGGCTGGCTCGTCACCTCACGGGACCTGGCCGTCCGGGTCATGCGCGAGGCCGACGTCTTCACCGTGGACGACCCGCGCTTTTCCACCGCGCGGGTCGTCGGGCCCAGCATGCTGTCGCTGGACGGCCCCGTCCACGCCCGCCACCGCGACCCGTTCGCCCGACCGCTGCGGCCCGCGCGCACCCGCGCCCGCTTCACCGCCTTCATCGAGGCGGAGGTCGCGCGGCTGGTCGACGGGCTCGCCCCGGCGGGGCGCGCCGAGCTGCGCGGCGACCTGGCGGGGCCGCTCGCCGTCGCGGTGGTCGCCGAGGCCCTGGGCCTGAACGGCGTGGACGCGGCGACCGTCCGCTCCTGGTACGCCGCGTTCGTGGAGGCCGTGTCGGCCATCACCGCCGGCCAGGCCCCGCCCGACCGCGCCCGCGCCGCCCGCGAGCGGCTGCGGGCCGCGGTCGAGGACGCCCTCTCCGGACACGGCTCCTTGCTCGCCGACGCCGCGCGCCACGAGGCGGGCCTGACCACCGCCGAGGTCGTCTCCAACGCGGCCGTGCTGATGTTCGGCGGCATCGACACCACCGAAGGCATGATCGTCAATGCCGTGCGGCATCTGCTGAGCCACCCCGACCAGCTCGCGCTCGTCCGCCGCGACCCCGCCCTGCTGGACGCGGCGATCGAGGAGTCGCTGCGCCTCGAGCCCTCGGCGGCGGTCGTCGACCGCTACGCCACGCGCGACGTCCGGCTCGGGGAGGCCGACATACGCAAGGGCGACCTGGTCCGGGTGTCGATCGCGGGCGCCAATCGCGACCCCGCCGTGTTCAGCGACCCGGACCGGTTCGACGTGCGGCGCGCCAACCTGTCCGACCACGTGGCGTTCGCGCGCGGACCGCACTTCTGTTTCGGCGCCCCGCTCGCCCGGCTGGAGACCCGGACGGCGCTCGCCGCCCTGCTCGAGCGGCTCCCCGGCCTGCGCCTCGACCCGGCCTTCCCCACATCGCCGAAGGGCCTGGTGTTCCGCAAACCTCCCCATCTGCACGTCCTCTGGGACGTTCCCGGGGCTACCGGTGCCCTCGACGGCGGAGACGAGCACCGCGGCGAGTAGACCGCCGACCCGGCGCCGTCCGGCGTGGCTGCGGCTTCTTGAATGGCTGGCGTGGGGGTGGGTCGCGGCACCATCGGTCTTGAGTACCTTCTCAACCCGGCGCCTTTACATTGTAGATTTCCAAGTGGCCGCGTGCTCGTCCCGGCCGCCGATGCCGCGACGGCGAAACCGCGAGCGGGACCACGGCGTCGTAGCCCTGAGGGCCGCCGGGACATCGGCGGGACCATCGCACCGGGTCTGTGGGAGCATCTGCGCATGATCGTGGAACGCCGGGTCGAGCTGCTCTTCGGGCAGGAGAGCCGGGAAGCCGAGACGCACACCAACCTGTCCGCGGTCCGCCAGGACGGCCGCTGCCTGTGGGCGGCGGGCGACGAGACCGCCACCGTGGAACGGCTGACGGCGTCCGTGGACGGCGACGGGCTGGTGAGCGGCTACGGCGACCAGCGCACCGTCCCCCTGGCCGATCTGGTCCCGTTGCCGGCCGGGCCGGACGAGGAGGCCGACATCGAAGGGCTGGCCCGCACCGACGGCTGGCTGTGGGCGATCGGCTCCCACAGCCTCAAGCGCAAAAAGGTCAAGGACGGGCACTCGGTCGCCAAGTCCCGCAAGCGGCTCGCCACCGTCGTCCGCGAGGAGAACAGGTTCGTCCTGGTCCGGATGCCGCTCGTCGCCGGCGCGGACGGGCTGCCCGAGGTCACCCGCCGCGACGGCGAGCGCACCGCCGCCGTCCTGGGCGGGCACGGCGACTCGATCACCGACGCGCTGGCCGACGACCCCCACCTCGCGCCCTTCCTCCGCCTGCCCGGCAAGGACAACGGCGTCGACATCGAGGGCATCGCCGCCCACCGCGACCGCCTGTACGTCGGGCTGCGCGGGCCGGTGCTGCGCGGCTGGGCCGTGCTCGTCGAGATCCGGCCCGAGACGCATCCCGACGACCCGCATCGGCTGCGGCTGTGCCCGATCGGCGGTGACGGCGCCCTGTACCGCACCCACTTCCTCGACCTGGACGGGCTGGGCGTGCGCGACCTGTGCCCGCACGGCGACGACCTGCTGCTGCTCACCGGGCCGAGCATGGACCTCGACGGACCGGTCCGCGTGGTGCGCTGGCCCGGCGCGGCCTCGATCGACTCCCCCGGCGTGGTGCACGCCTCCGAACTGGAAGTGCTGGGCGAACTGCCGTACGGGCAGGGCGACGACCACGCCGAGGGCATCGCCGTCCTGGACGAATCCGACGCCGCCACGCTGCGGCTGCTGGTCGTGTACGACAGCCCGTCACCGCGCCGCCTCACCGACCGCGGCGTCCTCGCCGACGTGGTCGCGTTCAAGCGCTAGCAGTCCATCGCTCGGTCCCGGGCCATCCCGGCCGATGCGCAACGCCCTGCCGCGCCCCGCCACGCGGCGGGCCGCCGGGCTGCGGCGCCTGCCCACGCACCGCACACATCTCGATGCCCGGCTCGGCGGGTGCGATCGCTGCATCCGGACGCCAGGCTCGCGGCGAACGCAGACGCGGATCCCCTGTGCTCGACCCGTGCCCGCAGGTCGACGACCTCTGTGCCTCGCCGACAGCCGGCCCTCGGCGCACGGCCGCTGGAGGCCCCTGGCAATGGCCTTCGGATGCGCCGAACCCAAGGCGCCGCGGAGGCGTCCAACACGCCTGGAAGGAGTGAAAGTGATCTTTCTTCTGTCCCTTGCGGGCTTTCCTGGACAGGCGACGATGGGATCTGGATACTCACAGCTATGGACGGTCGGCCCTCATATCCGGTGAGAGCGTCCGATATGGAGCGCGACCGGGTGCTGCGTGTGCTCAGTGATCGCGTAGCCGAGGGCAGGATGTCCCAGGACACCTTCGAACGCCGCGTCGACCAGGTGCTCCGCGCCCGCAGCCAGGCCGAGCTGGCCGACATCGTGCGCGACCTGCCCAGCGGCAACCGGGTGGTGGATCGGCTGACCGGCCTGATCTCCCAGGTGTCCCAGGCGACCGCGCGGCTCGAGGCGGCGTGGCGGGCGCCCCGACTGCCGCGGTTCATGCTGCCGGGCAACGGGCTCACCCGCGTGCTCGTCGGCCGGGCTCCGGGATGCCAGTTCATCCTCACCGACCTCACCGTCTCGCGGTTCCACGCCGAGATCTACCGGACCGAGGACGGCTGGATGATCTCCGACCTGGGATCGATGAACGGCACCCGCGTCAACGGCTGGCGGCTGACCGGACCGGCGCGGCTGCGGCCCGGTGACGAGATCGGCTTCGGCAACTCGACCTTCATCGTCGCCGCCCCGTCGGTCTAGAAGAGCGGATCGGTCGATCGTCCGCAGAGGACGCGGGGGGCGGCCGCGGCCATCGGGCCGCTCGCCGCCGAGGCGCGGAAGACCGGCCCCACTCCCCTGCTGACCTCCGCGCCTCGGCCTGCGTGGGACGTCACGCTGCGAGTCGGCGTCGCCCCGGGCGGCCTGGAGCATCGGAGGTCAGCGCGGCTACGCGCCGGGGGCGCGGCGCCCATGCGGGAGTCGGCGACGCGCTGAACGACGCCGAGCCCCCTCGAGGGCGCTGGTGTCACGTGCAGGCGCGCGCTGCTCCGCTCCACCGCCGCTCATGGCTGCCGCCGGCGGCAACGCGGCTCAGGGCGGAGGCGTACATGGCGCGGCTCCTCGGCCAGCTGTTGGCGACGCTTATGTCGGGCACGGCCGATCGCCCCGGGCCCTTCTCGGACCGCGGCCGTCAACCTGTGGTGTTCGCGCGCTCGCTCATGCCCCGCGACGGGCGTCTGGCGGGTCAGCGTCGCCTGCGATGGTCAGGCCGTTCCGGCGCGGTAGACGACGAACGAGACGGCGATGTACTGGAGCACGTACGCGGCCACGGTGAGCGCGTGGAAGACCTCGTGGAAACCGAACCAGCGCGGCGAGGGGTTGGGGCGCCGCAGGCCGTACACCAGGCCGCCGATGCTGTAGAGCACGCCGCCCAGCGCCACCAGCACCGCGACGGTCACGCCGGTCCCGTCGAGGAACTGCGGAAGGAAGAACGCCGCCACCCAGCCGAGGCCGATGTAGAGAGCGGTGTAGAGCCAGCGCGGCGCCCGGATCCACAGCACGCGGAACAGCACGCCGGCAATGGCGCCCGCCCACACCACCGACAGCACGATCGCCTGCACCGCGCCCTCGAGGACCAGGTACGCGAACGGCGTGTAGGTCCCGGCGATGATGAGGTAGATGTTGGCGTGGTCGAAGCGGCGCAGCCAGTCGGCGACGCGCTGCGACCAGCGGCCCCGGTGGTAGGCCGCGGACACGCCGAACAGCAGAACCGAGGTCAGCGCGTAGACCGCCGCGCACAGCCGCGCGCCCACGGTGGGCCCGAGCGCGACCAGGACCAGGCCCGCCACCAACGCCAAGGGGAACGTCCCCGCGTGCAGCCATCCGCGCAGTCTGGGCTTGACCGCCTGTGCGAGGTCCGCCGCCGTCTGCCTCACCGCGCACCTCCCCTTCGCCGGCCTCGGCCACAGCGTAACCGGGTGGGGCCCTGTCGATTCGGGGATGCGGGAGTGATTCCCGACGCGTTCTCACGGAATGGCCATGAGGTGCGAAAAGCCGAGTGACTTGACATTGTAAGGTGCGGCTTGGTGCCTCGGGGGGCCGCGGTCCCCCGGGACAGTCCACGGTGTTCGAGGGGCTTGACGCTAGCGGGATTGGAGGCGGCGCCGTGCAGATCGGGTTCGCCGTGCCGGTGGCGGGCGGATGGGCCACGCCGCGGAACCAGGTGGAGATCGCGCAGCGCGCCGAGGAGCTCGGCTACCGCTCGGTCTGGACGCTGCAACGCCTGGTCAACCCCGCCGACTCCACCGACCTCACGTACCGCAACGTGCCCGATCCGCTGCTGACGCTGGCGTACCTGGCGGGCCAGACCAGCCGCATCCGACTGGGCGTGGCAGTGGTGAACCTGCCGTTCTTCTCCCCCGCCCTGCTGGCCAAGCAGGCCGTCACCCTCGACCACCTGTCGGGCGGACGGCTCGACCTGGGGCTGGGCCTGGGGTGGATGCCCGAGGAGTTCGCCGCCGTGGGCGCGCCCATGGAGCGGCGCGGCGCGCGTGCCGAGGAGTTCCTGGCCGCGTTGCGCTCGCTGTGGCGTGACGAGGTCAGCGCGTACGAAGGGGAGTTCTACCGGTTCCCGCCCGTGCGGATGGAACCGAAGCCGGTGCAGACGCCGGAGCCTCCGGTGCTGCTGGGCGGGACGTCCGAGCCCGCGTTGCGCCGCGCCGGTCGGCTCGCCGCGGGCTGGGTCAGCTCCAGCCGCGCCGACCTGGCCGCCATCGGACGGTCCATCGGCATCGTGCGGGAGGCCGCCGAGCGGGCCGGGCGGGATCCGGATGCGCTGCGCATGGTGTGCCGCGGCGCCGTCCGGCTGCGCGAGCCGGGTCTGCCGGGCCGCCGTCCGCTGACCGGCTCGCTGGAGGAGGTTCGCGCCGACTTCGCCGACCTGGCCGAACAGGGCGTCACCGAGCTGTTCGTGGATCTCAACTTCGACCCGGCCCTGACCGGCCCGGACGCCGACCCCGCGCGGTCCATGGCGGTCGCCCGCGAGGCGCTGGAGGCGTTCGCGCCGCAGTCCTGAGACGAGTCCGGGAACGCGGCGCCGACACGCCGCGGCCGCCGGTCGTCCCGGGGCGAGAGGCACCGGCGGCCGCGGAAGGGCGTTGACGGGCCGCGCCGTCACAGCGGGGGGCGGCGGCCCTCCCAGGGGGTGCTGAGGACGACCGTGGTGCGGGTGGACACGTTGGCCGCGGCGCGGATCTTCTGAAGCAGCTCCTCCAGCTCGTTCGGCGACCCCACGCGGACCTTGAGGATGTAGCTCTCGTCGCCCGCGACCGAGTGGCACGCCTCGATGGCCGACAGGTGGGCCAGCCGTTCGGGCGCGTCGTCGGGGGCCGCCGGGTCGATCGGTTTGATCGACACGAACGCGGTCATCGGCAGCCCGATCCGCTCATGGTCGAGCACCGCGGTGAAGCCTTTGATCACACCGCGCTTCTGCAGCCGGCGCACCCGCTGATGCACCGCCGACACCGACAGACCGGTCTGCTTGGCCAGGTCGGTGAAGCTCATCCGGCCGTCGTCGGCCAACAACCCCATGATCTGACGATCGATCTCCTCCACCCCGAAAATCTAGCGTGCCGGCCCGACACGCCGCAGAATCTCCGGCGACCGGACGCCCCCGAATCGCGCGGAAACCCCGTGCCCGCCGGGGTTTCAGCGGCCGGCCGCGCGGGCGGCCGGGGTCCGCGGGGAGCGGGGCGGGCCGCAGCTGCCGCGGATCACCAGTTCGGTGGGCAGCAGGACGGGGCCCGCGGCGCGCCGGGGCCGGTCGCGCAGCAGCATCTCGCACGCGCGGTAGCCGATGTCGTACGCCGGACGCGCCACCACGGTCAGCGGCGGGTCGCACAGCTCCGCCCACGGCACGTCGTCCACCATCGCGATCGACACGTCGGCGGGGACGCGCAGGTCCAGCTCGCGGGAGACCAGCACCGCCGCCTCGCCCAGCAGATGCCCGGCGGCCAGGACGGCCGTGACGTCGCCGCGCCGCTGCAGGAGCCCCGCGGCGGCGGCGTAGGCGGAGTCGCGCGCGGGCCGGGCGGACACGATCAGGTCCTCGTCGGCGGTCACGCCCAGCTCGGCCAGGGTGTCGCGGAACGCGCGCTCGCGCACGCCGGCGGCGGCGCCGGGCGCGGCCGCGCCGAGGAAGGCGATGCGCCGGTGTCCGAGCCCGACCAGGTACTCCACCAGCGTCCGCACGCCGGAGCGGTCGTCGGCGAGGACGGCGGGGATCTCCGGCAGGCCGGGCAGCGCGCGGTCGGCGAACACCACGCGGGCGCCCGAGCGCACCGCGGCCCGCCAGCCGTCGCCCGCGCCGGACCCGGCGGGCAGCGCGATGACGCCGTCCAGGCGCTGCTCGACCATCCGGTCGACGATCTCGGCCTCCCGGGCGGGGTCGCCGTGCGCGGCGTCCAGCACCAGGTGCTCGCCGAGCGAGCGGGCGCAGGCCAGGACGCCGTCGATCAGTCCGACGCAGAACGGGTCGGCGACGTCGGGCACCACCAGGCCGATGCCGCCGCTGCGCCGCAGCCGCAGCCCGCGGCCGAGGGCGCTCGGCCGGTAGTCCAGCTCGCGCGCGGCGGCCAGCACCCGCTCGCGGGTGCGTTCGCTGACCGCCCCGGTGCCGGAGAACACCCGCGACACGGTGGCGATGCCGACGCCGGCCGCGGCCGCCACGTCCTTGATGGTCGCCGATCGGGGTTGACTGGCCACCGTTCGATTTTTCCACGCCGCCCCTTGCCTTGGAAACGTTTTCATCAGTTTTAATCCACCCCAAAGCAAAACGGCCTCATCGGCAGCGTGAGTGGGAAACGTTTCCATCGGAGGATGAGATGGCCAAGATCGTGCTGGAGCGGGTCGACAAGGTGTACGCCGGCGGCGTCAAGGCCGTGGACGGGCTGAACCTGGAGATCCGCGACGGCGAGTTCATGGTGCTGGTCGGACCGTCGGGGTGCGGCAAGTCCACCGCGCTGCGGATGATCGCCGGGCTGGAGGAGATCACCAGCGGGAAGATCTCCATCGGCGACCAGGTCGTCAACGACCTGGCGCCCAAGGACCGCGACATCGCGATGGTGTTCCAGAACTACGCGCTGTACCCGCACATGACCGTCGCGCAGAACCTGGAGTTCGGCCTCAAGCTGCGCGGCGTGAGCAAGGAGGAGCGGCGCAAGAAGGTCCAGGAGGCCGCCAAGATGCTCGGCCTCGAGCAGTTCCTGTCGCGCAAGCCGGCCGCGCTGTCCGGCGGTCAGCGGCAGCGGGTCGCGATGGGCCGCGCGATCGTCCGCGAGCCGCAGGCGTTCCTCATGGACGAGCCGCTGTCCAACCTGGACGCCAAGCTGCGCGTGTCGATGCGCGCGTCGCTGAGCCAGCTGCACGAGCGGCTCGGCGTCACGACCGTGTACGTCACGCACGACCAGGTCGAGGCCATGACGCTCGGGGACCGGGTGTGCGTGCTGCGCGAGGGCAAGCTGCAGCAGGTCGACACCCCGCAGCGGCTGTTCGACAGCCCGGTCAACCTGTTCGTCGCCGGGTTCATCGGCTCGCCCGCCATGAACTTCGTGACCGCCGACCTGACCCGCGGCGACGGCGGCGCGCAGGTCGCGTTCGCCGGGTACACGCTGCCGGTGCCCGACGAGGTGATCGACTCCAAGCCCGGCCTGGACGGCTACCTCGGCAAGAAGGTCATCCTGGGCATCCGGCCCTCGGACTTCGAGGACGCCGCGCACGCCAAGGCCGACTGGGCGCCGCTCAGCGTCACCAGCACCGTCACCGAGGAGCTGGGCAGCGAGATCAACGTGATCTTCACCATCGACGCGCCCCCGGTGGAGCACAAGGACACCGCAGACCTGGCCGAGGACGCCTCCGAGGGCGACGCCGACGGCTCCATCCCGCTCACCGACAACAAGGCGCTGTGGACCGCCCGGGTCAACGCCCGCTCGCACGTGCGCCCCGGCCAGCGGGTCGACCTGGCGGTCGACACCCACCGCCTGCACTTCTTCGACCCGGCCAGCGGTGTGGCGATCGGCCACCCGGACGCCGGCAAGGCCGGCGAGGCGTCGAAGTCCGCCTGAAGCCTGAGCCGCGCCGGAAGCCCCCGCGCGTCAGAGCGACTGCGGAAAGGTCCCCGGGACACGGCGTCCCGGGGACCTTTCCCCATGATTCCCGGCGACGTCCCCAGGGTCGTCCACAGCTTTTCCACAGCCTGTGGGTTATGTGACTCTGCGTAGTCGCCGGGGCGGCGCTTACGGCTTGCGGCCCACGCCGCAGAAGTGGGCGTACTCGGGCGGCTCGCCCCACGGGGTGGCCTCCGGCCGCCACCGGGAGCACGACACCACGCCCGGCTCCAGCAGCTCGACCTCGTCGAAGAACGTGCGCAGCTGCGCCGCCGAACGGGCCACCACGGGCGTGCCGCCGCTCTCGGTCACGCGGCGCGTCGCCTCGTGCATGGCCTCGCCGTCGACCTCGTCGGTGGTGTGCGAGATGGCCATGTAGCTGCCCGACGGCAGCGCCTCCACCAAGCGGCGCACGATGTCGCGCGCCTCGTCGTCGTCCACGATGTGGTTGAGGACGCCGAGCAGCAGCAGCGCGATCGGCTGGGAGAAGTCCAGCGTCCGGGCCGCGGCCTCCAGCAGCGCCTCGGTGTCGCGGATGTCGGCGTCGATGTAGTCGGTGACGCCTTCGGGGCTGACGTTGGTGAGCAGAGCGCGCGCGTGCACCAGCACCAGCGGGTCGTTGTCGACGTACACCACGCGGGCGTCGGGCGCGACGCGCTGCGCCACCTCGTGGGTGTTGTCCGCGGTGGGCAGGCCGGTGCCGATGTCCAGGAACTGCCGGATGCCCTCGCCCGCCGCGAACCGGACGAAGCGGCCGAGGAACGCCCGGTCGTGCCGCGCGGAGACGTCGATGTCGGGCAGCAGCCGCCGCACCATGTCCCCGGCCTCTCGGTCGACGGGGTAGTTCTCCTTGCCGCCCAGCCAGTAGTCCCAGATGCGGGCCGAGTGGGGCACGCTGGTGTCGATCTTCGGCGAGGCGGGGTCGGACTCGCGGGCGCTGCGGACGTCGTCTGCCATGGCACGGCCTCCCGGCGGACTGTCGGCGGATCGTTCCGGCGGATCGTTCCGGCGGATCGTTCCGGCGGATCGTTCCGGCGGATCGTTCCGGCGGATCGTTCCGGCGGATGCGGACGAATGCTCGCGCGGCTCAATGATCGCAGCCTAGGGCTTCGGCGGGCCGCGCACCGGCCGACGAGGCGTCCTCAGGCGCGGCGGCGGGCGACGAGCACCGCGTCGTACACGGTGACGTGACGGCCGTCGTGCCCCGCGTCGCGCGGACGGTCCTCGGCGACCAAGACCACCCACTCCCCCGGGTCGAGCGCGGACGCCAGTTCCCCGGCGCCGTACATCATGTCCGGGAAGCCGAGCGGGCGGCCTCCGGCGCGCCCGTCGACCCGGTGCCCGACGATCAGCAGCGTGCCGCCCGGGGCGACGGCGGCGGCCAGGCGGGCGAACAGGTCCCGCCGGGCCGCGGGCGGCAGGTGCAGGTAGTGGGCCGACACCAGGTCGTAAGCGCGTTCCGCGGGCGTGTGGGTGCGCAAGTCGGCGCGCGTCCACTCGACGCGGTCGGCGACGCCGGCGGCCTCGGCGCGCGCCGCGGCGCGTTCCAGCGCGGTGGCCGAGAAGTCGACGCCCGTCACGCGCCAGCCCCGCTCGGCGAGCCACACCGCGTCGGCGCCCTCGCCGCAGCCCGCCTCCAGCGCCCGGCCGGGGCGCAGCGCGGCCGCCTCGGCGACGAGCTGCGGGTTCGGGTTCCCGCTCCACAGCGCGTCGCCGCCGCGGTAGCGCTCCTCCCAGGCGCCCTCCTCCAGGACCGCGCGGGCCCGTTCCCGGTAGTCCGCGACGGCGTCGCGGGTCTCCTCGGCGATGAGGTCGGCGTTGATCGCGGTACCCGCGGCGTACCCCTGGGCGGCGGCCGCGACGACCTTGGCCCCCGGGTCGGCGACGTTGCCCGCCGCCCACACGCCGGGCACGGACGTCGCGCCCGTCGCTTCGACGGCGATCCGGGTGCCGACCACATGGCCGTGCCGCTCCACCTCGACCGGCTTGAGACCGAGGGATTCCAGGAGGTCCGCGCGGGCGGTGTAGCGCGGCAGGACGACGAGCGCGTCGAGCGGGACGGCCTTCCCGGACTCCAGTCGTACACCGGTGAGCGCGTCCTCCGTCACTTCCAGGGCCGCGACGGGCCCGTCCACCACGGCGATCCCGCGCGCGGCGAGCCGCTGCGCCTCGTCGTCCCCCAGGGCGGGAGAGCGGTGCAGCAGGAGGACGACCTCAGAGCTCCACTGCCGCCACATGTTCGCCTGCTCCACCGCGGACGGCCCGGTCGCCAGGACGCCGATCCGCCGGTCGCGGACCTCCCAGCCGTGGCAGTACGGGCAGTGCAGCACCTCGCGCCCCCACCGCTCGGCCAGCCCGGGCACGTCGGGCAGCTCGTCGACGAGCCCGGTGGTCACCAGCAGCCGCCGCGCCCGCACGCCGCGCCCGTCGTCCAGCGTCACCTGGAACCAGACGTCGCGGCGCTCGGCGGACGCGACGCGGCCGGTGACGATGTCGACCCCGTACCGGGCCGCCTCCGCGCGCCCGTCCGCGAGCAGGTCGCCGGGCGGCGTGCCTTCGCGGCCCAGGTAGCCGTGCATGTGTCCGGCCGGGGCGTTGCGCGGCTCCCCGGCGTCCACCACCAGCACCGAGCGCCGCGCCCGCGCGAGCGCCAGCGCCCCGCTGAGCCCGGCCGGCCCGCCGCCCGCTACCAGCACGTCGTAAGCCTCGTTCACCGTGTGCGTCCTTCCGCTCGTTCGGATGGGTGACCACGGTGCGGTCCGCGCGGGTCCACCGCCAAAATTCGTTGCCGGTTCGGCAACGACCGCCTAGCTTCAGGCCATGGCCGGCGACCTCGGGGACGGCGTCATCACGTGGCGCCGCGTCGGCGAGGCGGACTTCGCGCTGCTGCGCGAGTGGCTGCGCCGCCCGCACGTGGCCCGCTGGTGGAACCACGACACGTCCCCGGAGGCGGTGCGGCGCGACTTCGGTCCCGCGGCGAGAGGCGAGGAGCCGTCCGAGGACCTGCTCGCCCTTCTGGACGGGCGGCCCGTCGGGCTGGTGCAGCGCTGTCGTCTGGCCGACTATCCCGACTACCTGGCCGAGCTGTCCGCGATCGCCGCGGTGCCCGACGGCGCGTTCACCATCGACTACCTGATCGGCGACCCGGCGCTGACCGGCCGGGGCCTGGGCTCGCGGCTGCTCGCCGACGTCGTCCGGCGCACCTGGGACGACCATCCCGACGCGGCGGCGATCCTCGTGCCCGTGCCGGCGGCCAATCGCGCCTCGTGGCGGGCCCTGGAGAAGGCGGGCCTGCGCCGCGTGGGTGAAGGGGACCTGGAGCCCGACAACCCCGACGTCGGCCCGGCCCACTACGTGTACCGCATCGACAGGCCCGCATGAGGCGGACAGTCCGATCGCGCCCGTTCTGATAGTGCCCGTTCCGATCGCGCCCGTTCCGATAGCGTCTGGCGTCATGCGGCTTCACGTGGGATGCGCGATGTGGTCTCATGCGCCATGGCAGGGGCGCTTCCTCCCCCATCCGCTCGCCCCCGCCGAGCGCCTGCGCGCCTACGCGAGCTGGTGCAACGCCGTGGAGGGCAACACGACCTTCTACGCGACTCCGTCGCGGAGCACGGTGGAGTCCTGGGCGCGGCAGACCGGCCCGGGCTTCCGCTTCCTGCTCAAACTGCCGAAGGCGATCACGCACGAGCGCCGTCTGCACGGCGGCGAGGAGGAGCTGCGCGCGTTCCTGGACGCGATCGAACCGTTGGGGCCTCGGGCGCACGCGCTGTGGGTGCAGCTGCCGGGCTCGTTCGGCCCGTCCGACCTCGGCGCGCTGGCGGCGTTCCTGCGCAGGCTGCCGCGCTCGTACGGATGCGCGGTGGAGGTCCGGCACCGCGCGTTCTTCGAAGACGAGCGGTCCGAACGGCTCCTGGAGCGCGTGCTCGGCGGGGTCGGCGCCGAGTGGGTGCCGTTCGACACCACCGCGTTCTTCAAGAGCCCGCCGACCAGCGACGCCGAGCGGGACGCGTGGACGAAAAAGCCGCGCCTGCCGTACCGGTCGCGGGCCCTCACCGGCCGCCCGGTCGTGCGCTACCTCGGGCGGGACGACACCGCGCGCACCGTCGAGGGCTGGCGGCGCTGGGTCGAGACGGTCGCCGGGTGGCTGCGCGAAGGACGCTCGCCCACGGTGTTCGTGCACACCCCCGACAACGCCGAGGCCCTGCCGCTGGCCCGCCGGTTCCACGAGGAGGTCCGGGCCGTCGTGCCGGAAGTGGAGCCGCTGCCCGAGCCGGTACCCGCCGAGCCGCCGACGCTGTTCTGACCTCCGGCTCCGCGCGGCCGACGGGCGTCCCCCCGACGGCCGGACGCGGCCGGGTTAAGGTGCGGGCATGCGCGACGTCCCGCCGGAGCTGGCCGACCATCCGGACCGGCTGCGCTGGAACGCCAAGTACGCCGAGGCCGCGCGGCGCGCCGACGGCGCGGCCGCCGAAGCGTTCCCCGTGCATCCGCTGGCCGAGCGCGTCCTGGCGGCGCCGCCGCCCGACGGGCCGATGCTCGACCTGGCCTGCGGCCTGTCGGGCGCCGCGCTGCTGGCGGCCGCGGCCGGACGCGCCGTGACGGCGGTGGACGTGTCGGAGGCGGCGCTCGACCTGCTCGACGCCGAGGCCCGGCGGCGCGGGGTGCGCGATCTGATCACGCTCGTGCAGGCCGACCTGGGCGCGTGGCGGCCCCCGGCCGGGCGGTACGCGTTCGTGCTGTGCGCCGGCTTCTGGGACCGGTCGGTCTTCGGGCCCGCGGCGGCGGCCGTGGCGCCCGGCGGGATGCTCGGCTGGGAGGCGTTCACGGACGACGCGCGGCGCGTGCGGCCCGGGCTGCCCGCCGAGTGGTGTCTGGCCCCCGGCGAGCCCGCCGCGCTGCTCCCCGACGATTTCGCCGTTCTCGAACAACGCGACCTGCCGGATGCCCGGCGTGGCACCAAACGGCGGATGCTCGCGCAGCGCACGGCGGGCCGGCACCGCTGATCCGTCACCGCCAGGGGTTTCCCGGACGGACCGCAGCCCGGTTTTCGGCGGCGCCGAGTCGCGCCGCGTCCCTGACGGATGATCAAGACGCGGTTAGGGTGCGGGGGTGCCCGCCCCGGACGCCTTCCGAGGCGACCGCCCCCCGATCCCCCATGCCCCTGGAGAGGACGATGCAGTCTTCCGCAGTCGCCCCGCTCGTCATCGATCCCACCGGCCGGGACATCCACGGCGAGGCCGCCCGCATCCGCGAGCGCGGCCCCGTGACGAGGATCGAACTTCCGGGCGGCATCGAGGCGTGGGCGGTCAGCGATCCGGACCTGATCCGCTCCCTGCTCACCGACCCCCGAGTCTCCAAGGACCCCTACCAGCACTGGCCGACCTGGATCAACGGCGAGATCTCCCAGGAGTGGCCGCTGTTCGCCTGGGTGGTCGCGCGCAACATGCTCACCGCCTACGGCGACGACCACCGGCGGCTGCGCCGCCTGGTCTCCAGCGCGTTCACCGCGCGCCGCACCGCCGCGATGCGTCCCCGGATCGAGGCGATCGCCGCCGAGCTGCTCGACGAGCTGGACGCCGAGCCCCCGGGCACCGTGGTGGACCTGCGGGAGCGCTACGCCTACCCGCTGCCGATCCAGGTGATCTGCGAGCTGTTCGGCGTCCAGGACGCCGCGGCCCGCGCGGAGATGCGCCGCTGCACCGACTCGTTCTTCCACACCTCCGCCGGCCCGGAGGAGGTGGTGCACGCCTACACGCGGATGCAGCAGCTGCTGGGCGAGCTGGTCGCCGCCAAGCGGGAGACGCCCGGCGACGACCTGTCCACGGCGCTGATCGCGGCCCGCGACGACGCCTCGCGGCTGTCGGAGCAGGAGCTCATCGACACCCTCATGCTGATGATCAGCGCGGGCCACGAGACGACCGTCAACCTGCTCGGCAACGCGGCGCACATGCTGCTCACCCACCGCGACCAGCTGGACATGGTCCGGGACGGGCGGGCGAGCTGGGACGACGTCATCGAGGAGACGCTGCGCGTCGAGGGGCCGATCGCCAACATCCCGATCCGCTTCGCCGTCGAGGACATCCCCCTGGACTGCGGGGTCACCCTGCGGCAGGGCGAGCCGATCATCATCTGCCTGGACGCCGCCGACCGCGACCCGAAGGTGCACGGGCCCGACGCCGACCGCTTCGACGTCACCCGCGCCGACAAGGAGCACATGGCGTTCGGTCACGGCGTGCACTACTGCCTGGGCGCGCCGCTGGCGAGGCTGGAGGCGTCGATCGCGCTCCCCGCCCTGTTCGACCGCTTCCCGGACATCGCGCTCGCCGCCGGCCCCGGGGAGCCCGCGCCGCAGGAGTCGTTCATCTCCAACGGGCGCCGCACGCTGCCCGTCCGGCTGAAGGGCTGACGGCCCGGCACCCCTCCGGCGTCGACCGGCCGACCGGCCTCGCCGTGAGATCGCCGGGTCCGGCGGGGACGAGCCGCCCGCTGACCGGCTCGTCGCGCCGCCGGACCCGGCCGCCCGGTCGCGTCAGTCGTCCGCGCCGCCGAAGGCGGCGTCGAACGCGGCGGCGGGCGGCTCGATGGCCGACAGCCGCCGGACGATCTCCAGGGCCTCGGGGGCGCCCATCAGGCGGTCCATCCCCGCGTCCTCCCACTCGATGGAGATGGGGCCGTCGTAGCCGATCGTGTTGAGGGCGCGGAAGCAGTCCTCCCACGGCACGTCGCCGCGCCCGGTGGAGATGAAGTCCCAGCCGCGCCGCGGGTCGGCCCACGGCAGGTGGGAGCCGAGGCGGCCGCGGCGCCCGTCCGCGCGCCGCACCTTGGTGTCCTTGCAGTCCACGTGGTAGATGCGGTCGCGGAAGTCGAGCAGGAAGTTCACCGGGTCGATGTCCTGCCAGACCATGTGCGAGGGGTCCCAGTTGAGGCCGAACGCGGGCCGGTGCCCGATCGCCTCCAGGGTCCGCACCGTCGACCAGTAGTCGTAGGCGATCTCGCTGGGGTGGACCTCGTGCGCGAACCGCACCCCCACCTCGTCGAACACGTCCAGGATCGGGTTCCACCGCTCGGCGAAGTCCTCGTACCCCCGTTCGATCATCGACGGCGGCACCGGCGGGAACATCGCGACGGTGTGCCAGATCGACGAGCCGGTGAACCCGACCACGGTGTTCACGCCGAGCTTGGCGGCCGCGCGGGCGGTGTTCTTCATCTCCTCGGCGGCGCGGCGCCGCACCCCCTCGGGCTCGCCGTCGCCCCAGATCCGCTCGGGCAGGATCGCCTTGTGCCGCTCGTCGATCGGGTGGTCGCACACCGCCTGCCCGACCAGGTGGTTGGAGATCGTCCAGACCTTCAGGTCGTACTTGGCGAGGGTCTCCAGCTTGCGCGGGACGTAGGAGTCGTCGGCGAGGGCCTTGTCGACCTCGAAGTGGTCGCCCCAGCAGGCGATCTCCAGTCCGTCGTAGCCCCACTGGGAGGCCAGCCGGCAGACCTCCTCGAACGGCAGGTCCGCCCACTGGCCGGTGAACAGGGTGATCGGTCGTGGCATCTCGCTCCTCGTTTCGGGTCGCGGCCGTGGCCGGGCGGCGCGGGCACCGCCCGGCCACGGCCTGCGTGCGCTTCGGTCACTTCGGGAACCGGACGGCGCGCAGGTAGTCGTATCCGACCTTGGCCGTGTGCAACGGCGCCGTCGGCTCGTCGTGCTCGACGATGTACTCCAGGACCCCCGCCTCTCGGGAGTGGGAGAAGATCCGCGGGAAGTCGATGGTCCCGGTGCCGAGGTCGGCGAACGAGCCGTCGGCCGCGCGGTCCTTGACGTGGTACTGCAGGATGCGGTGCCGGTTGGCGTGGATGAGCTCCACGGGGTCGCGGCCTCCGGTGACCGCCCAGTACAGGTCCAGCTCCAGGTGGACGTAGCGGTGGTCGGTGCGGGAGGTGAGGATGTCCCACGGCACCTCGCCGGTGGGCAGCGCCTGGAACTCGTGCGCGTGGTTGTGGTAGCCGAAGCGCAGCCCGTACCTGCAGGCGAGCCGTCCCGCCTCGTTGAGGTCGTCGGCCAGCTTCTTCCACTCGTCGGCCGTGGAGAACTGCGCCCACGCCACGACCGCGAAGCGCTGCCCCAGCGTGCGGCAGTCCTCGAACACCGGGTTCATGTCCTCGGCGAGGGAGACGTGCCCGGACGTGGCGCGCAGGCCGTAGCGGTCGAGGATCCGCCGGAACTCCGCCGCGGTGCGGCCGTGGGTGCCGGCGAGCTCGACCTTGCGGTAGCCGATCTCGGCGAGGGCGCGCAGCGTCCCCTCCAGGTCCTGCGACAGGACGTTGCGCAGCGTGTAGAGCTGGATGCTGATGGCGCCGCGCGGCACCCGACCGCGGCCGCCGCCTGCGGCGTGCGCGGTGCCGGGAAGGGCGGCGAGGCCGAGTCCGAGCGCGGCGGCGCCGCCCAGCAGGGTACGGCGGTTGATCTCGTGCACTGCGGGTCCCCTTTCGGAGGGCGGGCCCCGTCCCGCCGCTCGGGGACGGCGGGACGGGGCGAGGGGTCACGAGGTGGTGAAGGTGAACTGGTCGATCTCGAACAGGTCTCCGGCGCCGCCCTTGAAGACGAGGTAGATCTTCCCCGCCTGCTTGGGCGCCTTGGCGACGGCGGCGGTCACGTCGGTGAAGGTGGAGCCGTCCCAGTCGGGTCCGCCGGCCACCTTCGCCGTGGCCAGCAGCCTCCCATCGGGCGCCCCGGCCCGCAGCTCGATCGTGCCGCCGGCGCCGCCGGCGGACACCCGCGCAGTGAACTCGGCGGCGTCGCCGAGCCAGTACGGCTCGAACATGATCCAGTCGCCGTTCTGGATGTCGCCGACCGTGGCGGCGCCGTGCGCGGCGGGCCGGTTCACCTGCGTCACGCCGGACTGCTCCTTGTAGTGCTCGGCCTGCCGGGTCCTGGGCTGGGTGATCACCAGGTCGGTCCCCCGCAGCGCCGGCACGCCCTCGGGGCCGCCGCCGTCGGTGTACTCGGCCGCCCACACACCGTAGGTGTTCTCGGTCGGGCCGTGGTCGCCGTCGCGCGGGGTCTGGACGGTGCCCGAGCAGCCGGTCGCTTCGGCGAGCCCGTGCTGGTGCGTGTTGTGCCCCAGCAGGTACGTCAGTTTGACCTTGCTGCAGTCGACGCGCTCGTCCGGGTCCTTCACGCGGATCCGGTACGGGACGCTGTCGCCGAAGTCGACCAGCTGGCCGTCCCGCGGCAGTTCCAGGGTGACCGTTGGCGCGGTGTTGCCGACCGTGACCACCAGGCTGTCGGTGGCGCTCTTGCCGCTCTCGTCAGTCACCGTGAGCGTAGGCGTGTACTGCCCGCGCTTCTTGTACTTGTGCGTGGGGTTCGGGGCGGTGGACGTAGTGCCGTCGCCGAAGTCCCACTTGTAGGTCAGCTTCGTGCCTTCGGGGTCATGCGTGCCCTCGGAGGAGAAGCGCACCTTCAGTGGTCTTCCGCCGGAGGTGCGGTCGGCGCTGACGTTGACCTCGGGACGGCGCCCGGTCGTCCCGATGTACTCGAAACGGAACAGCCCGGCGTGATCGTCCTGGGCGAAGTAGGACTCGGCGTAGGTCAGGACGTACAGCGCGCCGTCCGGGCCGAACTCCAGGTCCATGATCTTGTAGCCCAGCGGCCAGGGGAACGGCGACACGGTGCCGGGCGACCCGTCCTCGTTCACCTGGACGGTCTTGATCCAGCGGCGTTCGAACTCGCCGATGAACGCCAGCCCGTCGTACTCCTCGGGGAACTTGATCTGGGACGGGGAGTCGGGGTCGTAGTGGTAGACGGGCCCCATCATCGGGGACTCCGACTGCGAGCAGCCATCCGGCGGGTTCATGTCGGGGTTGTCGCAGCCGCTGTAGCGGATCCACGCGGGAACGGGCTTGGGCAGCTGCGTCAGCCCGGTGTTGTTCGGGGAGTCGTTCGTCGGCCCGTTCTGGCAGTCGAACTTGGGCCCGATCGTGCCGGTGGCGAAGTCGTAGTCGGCGTAGGTGTCGCCGGGGGTGTTGAGGCCCGTGCAGTACGGCCAGCCGTAGAAGCCCGGCCCGGTCACCCGGTTGAACTCGACCTGCCCCTTCGGTCCGCGCCTCGGGTCGGCGTCGTCGCCCCGGTCGGGCCCGTAGTCGCCGAGGTAGACGGCGCCGTTGCGGTGATCGACCGAGATCTTGAACGGGTTGCGGAAGCCCATCGCGTAGATCTCGGGACGGGTCTTGTCGGTGCCCGGCGGGAACATGTTCCCCTCCGGGATCGAGTAGGTGCCGTCCTCGTTGACCTTGATGCGCAGCAGCTTGCCGCGCAGGTCGTTGGTGTTGGCCGAGGTGCGCTGGGCGTCGAACGCGGGGTTGCGGTTGGGACGCTCGTCGATCGGCGTGTAGCTGTCGGACTGGAACGGGTTGGTGTCGTCGCCGGTGGCCAGCAGCAGGTTGCCGTCGGCGTCGAACTCGATGTCGCCGCCGACGTGGCAGCACAGGCCGCGGTCGGTCGGCACCTGCAGGATCTTCTGCTCGCTGGCCATGTCGAGCTGGTTGGACTCGGTCAGCTTGAACCGGGAGAGCTGGTTGTAGCCCTTGAACGGTTCGAAGTCGGCGGGGTCGCCCGACTCCGGGGCGTCGCCGAGCGGGGTGTCCAGCCGCGGGGCGTAGTACAGGTACACCCACCGGTTCTCGGCGAAGTCGGGGTCGATCGCGACGCCCTGCAGGCCGTCCTCGTCATGGGTGTAGACGTTCAGCCGGCCCGCGACCGAGGTGCGGCCGTTGGCGTCGGTGATCCGCAGCATGCCGTCGCGCGACGTGTGCAGCACCGAGCCGTCGGGGAGGGGCTCGAAGGAGATCGGCTCGCCGACCTCGTCGGGCCCCTGCGCCAGCGTGTACGGGTAGAAGTGGTCGTCGGGCGCCGCCGCGGCCGGGGCCGCCCGCACGACCGGGGCGGCCAGCGCCGCGACCGTGGCGACGGCGGTCGCGATCGCGGTGACGACGCGGCGGCCGCGGCGGGAGCGGTCACGGGGGGTACGGGCGGAATCGGGGTGCGCAGGGCCTGGAGGGGTGGGTTTCTCCATGCCTTCTTCCTCCTCGCCGGGGAGAGCGAACGGATCCGCTGAACTGCGGTCTCGGGTGGCGTCCTCCTCTCGGTGGTCCCGGAAGCCGAAGAAGCGGTCCGGGGCGCGGGCGGGCTTGCCCGGGGGGCGATCCGGGGCCCGCCCGCGCGTGCGCAGTACGTGCGGAATCTCGGGGGAGGAGGCCGGCCATGGGGTCATGCGCCGGCCCGGGCATGTGTCCGCAGACCGCCGCGCGGGCAGGTCGTGCCCGGCTACGCGGTCGGCTGAGGGTCTTCGATGGGGGTCCAGCCGCTGCCGGAGGCTGCGCTGCGCGCGACCGCGTCCAGCACCCGCTGGACCTGCAGCCCGTCCTCGAAGGAGGGCTCCGGGTCGGTGCCGTCGGCGATCGCGGTGAGCAGGTCGGCGACCTGGTGGGTGAAGGTGTGCTCGTATCCGAGCCCGTGCCCGGGGGGCCACCAGGCGCCCGCGTACGGGTGCTCGGGCTCGGTGACCAGGATCCGGCGGAACCCGGCGGTGGCGGTCTCGCCGGTCCCGTCGTAGAACCACAGCTCGTTCATCGCCTCGAAGTCGAACGCCAGGCTGCCCGCCGAGCCGTTGATCTCGATCCGCAGCGCGTTCTTGCGTCCGTTGGCGAAGCGGGTCGCCTCGAAGGAGGCCAGCGCTCCCCCGGCGGTGCGGCCGATGAACAGCGCCGCGTCGTCGACGGTCACCGGGCCGCGCGCGGCGCCGCCCTCCGCCGTGGCGTCCAGGCCCGCCGCGTCGGCCGCCAGCGGACGCTCCTTGACGAACGTCTCGGTGATCGCGGTGACGCCGACGAGCCGGTCTCCGGTGATGAACTGCGCGGTGTCGATGATGTGCGCGCCGATGTCGCCGAGGGCGCCGGACCCGGCCTTCTGCGCGTCCAGCCGCCACACCAGCGGGAACTCGGGGTCGACGATCCAGTCCTGCAGGTACTGGGCGCGGATGTGGTGGATGCGGCCGAGGCGGCCCTCCGCCACCAGCCGCCGCGCGAGCGCGACGGCCGGGACCCTGCGGTAGTTGAAGCCGACCATGGCGCGCACGCCGCGGGCGCGGGCGGCCCGGGCCGCCGCGACCATCGTCTCGGCCTCGGCGACGCTGTTGGCGAGCGGCTTCTCGCACAGGACGTGCTTGCCCGCCTCCAATGCCGCCACCGCGATCTCGGCGTGGGAGTCGCCCGGGGTGCAGATGTCGACGAGCTGGACGTCGTCGCGGCGCAGCAGTTCCTTCCAGTCGGTCTCCACCGCCGCCCAACCCAGCGCGGCCGCCGCCGCGGCGGCCCGTTCCCGGGACCGGCCGGCCAGCGCCGCCATCACGGGCGTGTACGGCGGGTCGAAGAACGCCGCGACGCTGCGCCACGCCTGCGAGTGGGCGCGGCCCATGAAGGCGTGGCCCACCAGTCCGACGCCGAGGGTGGGCTTGCGGTCTCCAGTCATCTGTGTTCCCCCTGTCAAGGCACTGCGGGGCGGGGCCTGCCCGCCGGTCAGGACTCGAAGCCGAGCGGCAGGTACTGGTCGACGTTCTCCCTGGTGATCGTCTCGGAGGCCAGCGTGATCGACTGCGGCACCTGCCGTTCCACCAGGTCGGCCATGCCCTTCCCCTGCGCGATCAGCCGGGCGATGCGGATCGCGGAGGAGGCCATGGTCGGGCTGTAGGTGACGGTGGCCTCCAGCACCCCGCCGTTCTTGATCTCACGCATGGCGTTGGCCGAGCCCGCGCCGCCGACCATGAAGAACTCGTCGCGGTTCGCCTGCTTGATGGCGGCGAGCACGCCCACGCCCTGGTCGTCGTCGTGGTTCCAGATCGCGTCGATCTTCTTGTGCGCCTGCAGCAGGTTGCTGGCGACCTGGTTGCCGGTCTCCACGGTGAACTTCGCGTCCTGCTTGGCGGTCACCGTGAAGCCGTAGGTCTTCAGCGCGTCGGCGAAGCCCTTGCTGCGCTCCTGGGTGAGCGGCAGCGTGGCGATGCCCTGGATCTCCAGGATCACCGGATCGGTCACGCCCTTGGACTTGAGCTTCGAACCGATGTAGTGCCCCGCGGCCACGCCCATGCCGTAGTTGTCGCCGCCGATCCAGGTGCGGTACGAGAGCTTGTCGGGGAAGACCCGGTCCAGGTTGACGACGGGGATGCCGGCGTCCATGGCCTTGCGGGCGACCTGGTTGAGCTGCTCGCCGTCGTTGGGGAGGATCACCAGCACGTCGACCTTGCGGGAGATCAGCGACTCGACCGCCGAGATCTGCTGGTTGATGTCGTTGGTGGGCTCCACGGCCTGGAAGTCGACGTCGGAGTACTGCTTGGCCTGCGCCTCGGCGTTCTTGGCGATGGCGGCGATCCAGCCGTGGTCGGCCTGCGGCGCGGAGAAGCCGATGGTGACCCGCTTGCCCGGCTTGTCGTTGTCGCCCCCGGAGGCCACGTTCTGCTGGCCCGAGGACCCCTTGTCGTCGCCGGGATCGTTGCTGGTGCACGCGGCGGCGAGGGCGCCGGCGCCGACCACCGCGCCGCCGAAGAGGAATCCCCTGCGGTTGAGGCGGCTGCTGTCTGCCATTGTCGCTCCTGGTTTGCGGGGAGGTTCGGGATGGGATGAGGGCACGCCCGGGGTGCGGACGGGTGCGTCGCCGGGTGCGGCGCGGGCGCTAGGTGCGCGCTTCGAGGCCGCGGCGCTGCAGCAGCACGGCGGCGACGATGATCGCGCCCTTGGCGATGAGCTGGTCGCTGGTGTCCAGCCCGTTGAGGATGAACAGGTTCGTGATGACCGTGAAGACGAGCAGGCCCAGGATCGACCCGACCAGCGTGCCGCGGCCGCCGGTCAGCAGGGTGCCGCCGATGATGACCGCGGCGATGGCGTCCAGCTCGTACAGGTCGCCGTGGGTGCTGGAGCCGGTGGTGGTGCGGGCCATGATGATGATCGCGGCGATGCCGCAGCACAGCCCGGACAGCGCGTACAGCAGCAGGGTGTGCCGTTTGACGTCGATGCCCGCGAGCCGGGCCGCCTCGGGGTTGCCGCCGACGGCGAAGGTGCGGCGGCCGAAGGTGGTGCGGTTGAGCAGCACCCACCCGGCGACGGCCACCGCCGCGAAGATGAACACCACCAGCGGCAGGCCGAGCACCCGCGTGGTGGACAGCGCCTCGATCGCGTCGTTCTCCGGCCGCACCAGCTGGGTCTTGCGGTCCGAGATCCGCTGGGCCAGGCCGCGCGCGGCGACCAGCATGGCCAGCGTGGCGATGAACGGGACCATCCTGCCGTAGGCGATCAGCAGTCCGTTGACCAGCCCGGCGCCGGTGCCGACGAGGATCGCGCACATCGCCATCACCCCCGGTCCGTAGGACTGGGTGGCCACCGTCGTCGCCCACACCGACGCCAGCGCCATCACCGCGCCGACCGACAGGTCGATGCCCCCGCCGATGATCACGAAGGTCATGCCGACGGTGATGACGCCGATGGTGGCGGCCAGCGACAGGATGCTGACCAGGTTGTCGGAGGTGGCGAAGTTGTCCGGCTTGGTGATCAGGCCGATCAGCGCCAGCAGCACCAGCGCGGCGACCAGCCCGATGTGCCTGCTCTCGGCCACCCGGGCCAGGCCGGCCGGCAGCGGCGGCCGGCCCTTCGCGCGCGGGACGCCGGTCCTCGCCGCGGCCGCCTCCACCCGCGCCTGCTCGTCGGACGGCGGCCGGTCGTCCGCCGTCGCGTCGATCGCCGCCGTGTCGGCCATCGTGTCGGCCGCCGTGTCGGCCACTGTGTCGGCCGTCGTGTCGGCCGTCGTATCTGCCGCCGTGGCGTCCGCCGGACGGGCGCC
Organism: Actinomadura rubrobrunea NBRC 15275; assembly: GCF_001552235.1. Lineage (NCBI taxonomy): Bacteria > Bacillati > Actinomycetota > Actinomycetes > Streptosporangiales > Thermomonosporaceae > Actinomadura > Actinomadura viridilutea. Next base: position 26,627 of record NZ_BCQU01000079.1, read on the forward strand.
GCCGGGTCCCTTCGGCTCGGTCATGGCGTCCCCACCGCGCCCATGGCGCTCCCTTCCATGATCATGTTCAGTACGGACTCCTCGTCCAGCTCGGCGCCGGGGGCCTCGTGGATGATCCGGCCCTCCCGCAGCACCAGCACCCGGTCGGCCAGGCCCAGCACCTCCGGCACCTCGCTGGACACCAGCAGGACGGCGATGCCCTCGTCGGCGAGCCGCCTGATCACCCCGTACAGCTCGGCGCGGGCGCCGACGTCGACGCCGCGGGTGGGCTCGTCGAGCAGCAGCAGGCGGCGGCCGTCCAGCAGCCAGCGGGCCAGGACGACCTTCTGCTGGTTGCCGCCCGACAGCGTGCGGACCTCGCGCCGGGGGTCGCGCGGGCGCACGTCCAGGGCCTCCAGCTGCCGCTCGACCTCGGCGAGCTCGCGCCGCCGGTCCAGCCAGCCCAGCGAGGAGAAGCGGCGCAGCCCGGCCAGGCTGACGTTGCGCGCCACCGACTCCTCCAGCAGCAGCGCCTGCGCCTTGCGCTCCTCGGGCGCCAGCCCCATGCCGAGCCGGACGGCGGCGGTGGTGCTCGCCCCCTTCACCGGACGCCCGTCCAGCAGCACCCGGCCCGCGGCGGGGCGGCGCGCGCCGTAGACGGCCTCGAGGATCTCCGAGCGGCCCGACCCGACCAGCCCGGCCAGGCCGACGATCTCGCCCGCGCGCACGCTGAAGGACACGTCGTGGAAGTGCCCGGGGAGCGTCAGGCCCTCGACGCGCAGCACCTCGGGCGCGTCCTCGCGCGGCGGGCGGCGCTCGGGGAAGACGTACTCGACGGTGCGGCCGGTCATCAGCGTCACGATCCGCGAGGTGGGGGTGCGGTCGGCGGGCAGGCCGACGGCGACGGTGCGCCCGTCCTTGAGCACGGTGACCCGGTCGCCGATCTCGCGGATCTCCTCCAGCCGGTGGGAGATGTAGATGACGGCGACGCCGGCGGCGGTCAGCTCCCGGATGATGCGGAACAGGTTGGCGACCTCGTCGTGGGCGAGCGCGGCCGACGGCTCGTCCATGATGATCAGCCGGGCGTCGTGGGAGAGCGCCCGCGCCATGCTGACCACCTGCCGGCCCGCGGCGGGCAGCCGCCCCACCTCGGCGGTGGGCGGGATCTCGCCGTGGCCGAGCCGCTCCAGCAGGCGCCGCGCGGCACGGTTCATCTGGCCGCGCCGGGTGAAGCCGAACCGGGCCGCCTCGTGCCCCAGGAAGATGTTGTCGGCCACCGACAGCCCGTCCACCAGGTCGAGCTCCTGGTAGATCGTCGCGATGCCGAGCCGCATCGCGTCGGTCGGCCCGGCCAGCCGCACCGGGCGCCCGTCGAAGCGGATCTCGCCGGCGTCCGGCTGGTGCGCCCCCGCCAGCACCTTGATCAGCGTGGACTTGCCCGCGCCGTTCTGCCCCAGCAGGCAGTGCACCTCGCCCGCGCGCACCGTCAGGTCGACACCGTCGAGCGCCCGCACGCCGGGGAACTCCTTGACGATGCCGCTCATGACGAGCAGGGGGCCGCCGTTCGCGGTGGTCTCCATGCGCGCCGCTCCTTCCGGGGGCTGGGCTGGGGGCCTGGCGCGAAGGTACCCACTTTTGATGTCTTTGAGAAGACCTTTGCTCGAGGTGCGTTCAGCTTTCGACGTTGAAAGGACAAACTTTCGCGCGCGCTCGCCGCGTGACGCATGGCGAGGAGACCAGCCGGGGCGCGCCGCCGCCGCGGCCGGCCCCGACGGGCGGCCGACCGCGGCGGCCGGCAGGCGGGAAGGGGAGGGGCGGGACGCGTTCGCGCCGGTCAGGCCGTGGAGAAGACCTGATCGCTGATCATCCGGGCGGCGCCGATGACGCCCGCGGTGGACTCCAGCTCCGACAGCACGATGGGCAGGTTGCCGGTGGCCAGCGGGGCGGACCTGCGGTAGACGACGCTGCGGATCTCGGCGAGCAGGGTGTGGCCGAGCCCGGCCACGCCGCCGGCGATGATGACCAGTCCGGGGTTGAAGAAGCTGACCAGGCTGGCCAGGACCTGGCCGACGCGGCGGCCGCCCTCGCGGATCATCTCCACCGCCACCGGGTCGCCGGCCTGCGCGGCGGCGGCCACGTCCGCGGCGGTGACCTCGCCCGCCTCGGCCAGCCGCTCGGCGAGGAACGGCGAGCGGGCCGAGCGCGCGGCGACGAGGGCGTCGCGGGCCAGCGCGGCGCCGCCGAAATAGGCCTCCAGGCACCCGATGTTGCCGCAGGCGCACACCGGCCCGTCGTCGTCGACGCGGATGTGCCCGATGTCGCCCGCGCAGCCGGACACCCCGCGGTAGATGGCGGAGTTGACCACGATGCCGCAGCCGATGCCCGTGCCGATCTTGACGAGCAGGAAGTCCTCGACCGACCGGGCCAGGCCCGCGTGCAGCTCGCCGAGCGCCATGATGTTGACGTCGTTGTCGACGAGCACGGGGCAGCCGAGCTCGCGGCTGACGACCTCGCGCACCGGGTAGCGGTCCCAGCCCGGCATGATCGGCGGGGCGACCGGGACGCCCTCGCGGAAGCTGACCGGGCCGGGCACCCCGACGCCGGCGCCGTGGATCTCCTCGTACAGGCCCTGCTCGCGCAGTTTGCCGAGCAGCTCCAGGGCGCGCTCGAGCACGGCCTCGGGGCCCC
>NZ_BCQU01000080.1:0-28912 GCF_001552235.1 Actinomadura rubrobrunea NBRC 15275
GACCGGCTCGACTGGCCGATCAGGACCGGGCCGCTGCGCCCGCCGTGGGGGCCGCGGCTGACCGGCGTCGCCGAGGCGGCCGCGGCCGCGGCGATCGTGGCCGTCCCCGGCAGGCCGGCGCCGCTCGTCGCGCTGCTCGCCTACCTGGCGCTGACCGCCGTGGCGTTCGGACTGCGCGGCACGCGGTGCGCCTGCTTCGGCCTGGCGCGCCTGGCGTCCGTGGGCCGCGCCCACATCGGCGTCAACGCCGCCGCGGCGCTGGTCGCCGCAGTGGCCCTGGCCGCCGGTCCGGGCTCCGAGCCGCTCGTGCGGGCGGCGACCGGGACGGGCGCCGCCGCCGTCACGCTCGCCGTCGTCGTCCTGCTCGACCGGCGGGCGCGCCGCGCCGAACGGACGCCCGCCGCGGCGCCCTGCGACCGGACGATCAGCGGGGTGCGGATGTACGTGACGGACGGCTGCCCGTCGTGCCGGGCGCTCAAGCAGCTGCTGGAGACCGTGGAGCCGGCCCGCCGCGAGGCCGTCGTCGCGATCCCCGTCGAACGCGGCGCGAAGCTGCCCGCGCCGGTGACCGGGATGGGCGTGCCGTGCGCCGTGGGCGTCGACGAGTCCGGCGAGCCGGTCTGCTCCCCCGTCGAGGGCATCGGCGCGGTGAAGGCGCTCGTCGACGGCATCGCCGTCCGCACGTCGCCGGGCGCGCGGGGGCGGGAGGACGCCCGTGTCCGCTGAGTGGGAGCGCCGGGACGAGGCGCCGAGCGGATCGGCGTGGGCCGCCGTGCGCACCCCCGCGCTGCCCTCCATCGCCGAGCACAATCCCGCGTCGGTGCGCTGGCGCGACCTGGTGATCGACCCGGACCTGGTCGGGCCGGCGCCGGGCCGGGCCCGCCCGACCTCGATCACCGTCTCCGCCGGCGGAGACGAGTGGCGGCTGCCGCTGGAGGACGTCCTGCCGACCGGCCTGGCCTGGCACCCCCGGCGCCCGCTGGTGGCGGGCCTGGCCGTACGGGAGCGTCGCGCCTACGTGTGGGTCGCCGACTATCGGGCCCGGACGTGCACCCTGCTCAGGCACCTGCGGGCCGCCGTCTCGTTCACCGGCTACGGGCACCCCCCGGTGGCCTGGTGCGGCGACGACCGCCTCGCGCTGCTGGTCCCCGAACCCGGCGGGACCGCCGAAGCGGGACCGTCCGAGGGGCGTCCCGCGGTGTTCGAGGCCGCGGGCCCTGGGGTGGTGTCGTTCGAGCCGCCTCCGGACGAACTGGAACGCCTGGCGGGGGCACGGCTCGCCGTCGTCGACCTGGCGGCGGGCATCCATGCGGCCGCGCCGCTCACGCCCCGGCTGCTCGTGCGGAGCCTGCTTCCGGCGCCTGAGGGAAGCGCCGTCATCGTGAGCCACGGCCGATGGGTCGGCGACGACGGCGGGCTGGACTGGGCCGACGTGCTGATCGACCTCGATGCCCCGGGACGACCGCGTCCCGCGCCGCGCGTCGACGGGCCCGTCCCGCCCCCCTCGCCGCGGCCGGATGAACCGGAGACCGAGGCGGCGCCTGCGGTGTCGATCCCCACCGGGTTCGGCACGGCCGCGCTCACGCTGCCGCCCGCCCGTCCCGGCCCCCTGCTGCTGTGGATCCGCGCCTACCCGCCGGGGGAGGACGTCCCGTGCCCGGCGCCGGTCGATCTGGACGCCGCCGGACATCCGACCGCGACCCTGGACCTGCCGCTGCACTGGCCCGCCGACGCCGCGCTCGACATGCTGCACGCGCAGATCGTCGGCACCGTGGAGCAGGCCTGCAAGCACTGGGACGGCCCCGTCGTCGTCGGCGGGCACAGCTTCGGCGCCACCCTCGCCCTGTACGCGCTGGCGCACATTCCCGGCCTGGTCGCCGCGATCGCGCACAGCGGCTGCTACAACCGGACCCTGACGCCGACCGGCTTCCACTACGAAAAGCGCCCCTACTGGAGCGTCCCCGGGATCTACCAGGCGTTCAGCGCCCTGCACTTCGCCGACCGGCTCGACCGGCCGGTGCTGCTCGTGCACGGCGCCGAGGACGCCAACCCGGCCACCCCGCCCGAGCAGTCCGTCGAGCTGTACCGGGCGATCGTGGCCGCGGGCGGCCGTGCCCGGCTCGTGCTGCTGCCGCACGAGGGGCACCAGTACCGCTACCGCGAGACCCACCAGGCCGTCGCCGAGGAGCACCGAGCGTGGATGGCGCGATGGTGAGGGTACGGCGGCTGGACCTGCCGCGCTCCGCCGCGTTCGCGGTGCGGCTGGCCTGGCGGGCGGACCGCCGCTCGCTGGTGACGCTGATGGCGGTCCAGCTCGTCACCGCGCTCGGGCTGGGCGCCGGCCTCCTGCTGCTGCGGACGGTGCTGGACGGCGGGCTGCCCGGCGGATCCGCCGCGCGGACCGCGGGCGAGCCGTCGGTGCTCGTCGGCCTTGCCGTGCTGCTCGCGCTGCGCGCCGCGGGCGGGGTCCTCGGCTCCGTGACGACGGCGCGCCAGCGGATGCTGAGCGCCCGGCTGGACCGCCACGTCATCTCGCTCGTGCTGGGCGCCGCGGTCCGCGCCGACCTGCCGCGCTTCGAGGACCCCGCGTTCCACGACCGCCTGCAGCGCGCCGTCTTCGCCTCCCGCGGCCAGCCCGTCGTCGTCATCACCACGCTGGTCGCCGTGCTGCAGGCCCTGCTCACCGCGGCCGCCGTGAGCGGGGCCTTCCTCGCCATGGCGTGGTGGCTGCTCCCGTTCGCCGCGCTCAGCGCGGTGCCCACCCTGCGGGCGGCGCGGGCCGAGCGCAACGCCAGCTACGGGCTGCACCACGGGCTGGCCGAGAGCCGCCGCCTCCGGCAGTACTTCGAACGCCTGATGACCGGGCGGGACGAGGCCAAGGAGGTCCGCGCGCTGGACCTCGGGCCGCTGCTGCACGCCCGCTGGCACGCCGAGTACGAGCGCGAGATCGAGGGGACCGTCCGCACCCAGCGCCGCCACATGCGGCGCAAGATCGGCGCGCGGCTCGTCGGCGACCTGCTGATCATGGCGGTCGTCGGCGCGGTCGCGCTGCTGCTGGGCGGCGGCCTGGTCGACCTGCCGACCGCGCTGACCGCGCTCACCGGGCTGTGGCTGTTGTCCGCCCGCATCCAGATGGTCGGCGGTCTGATGGGCGACATCGGGGACTCCGCGCTCTACCTCAAGGATCTGCGGGCCTTCACCGAGGCCGACGCCGAGCGGCCCGCCGGGCGCCCGCCCGTGCCCCGCTTCCGCGGCCTGCGCGCAGAGCGGATCACGTTCACCTACCCGGGCTCGACGCGCCCCGCGCTGAAGGACGTGAGCGTGACGCTGCGCGCCGGGGAGATCGTCGCCCTGGTCGGGACGAACGGCTCCGGCAAGACGACGCTGGCCAAGATCCTCGCCGGCCTGTACCGCCCGGACGCGGGAGCCCTGCTGTTCAACGACCGTCCGCTGGCCGACCCCGCGGCGCTGCGCGCGGTCTCGGCCGTGGTCTTCCAGGACTTCGTCCGCTACAAGCTGTCCGCCCTCGACAACATCGCCTTCGGCCGCGCGGACGAGCCCGCCGACGAGGCGCGCGCCGCGGAGGCGGCCAGGAAGGCCGGGGCGCACGGGTTCGTCTCGCGCCTCGCCCGCGGCTACGCCACCGTGCTCGGCAAGGAGTTCGCCGACGGGGAGGACCTGTCCGGCGGCCAGTGGCAGAGGCTGGCGCTCGCCCGCGCGTTCTACCGCGACGCGCCGCTGGTGATCCTGGACGAGCCCACCGCCGCCCTCGATCCGCAGGCCGAGGAGGAGCTGTTCCGGCGCATCCGGAGCCTGTTCGCGGGCCGCACGGTCCTGCTGATCTCGCACCGCTTCTCCTCCGTGCGCGGCGCCGACCGGATCTACGTCCTGGACGAGGGCAGCGTCATCGAACAGGGCACCCACGACGAGCTGATGGCGCGCGGCGGACGCTACGCCGGCCTCTTCCTCACCCAGGCCGCGGCCTACCTGGACGCCCCGGTCTCCTAGCAGCCGTGCGGGCTTGGCGACCTCGTCGCGTCCTCCCGGCCTGGGACGGGGTCAGGCGAGGAGGCCGTGGGCGACGGCCAGGTCCAGGGCGGCCTGGGCGGCGGGGGCGAGGAGGTGACGGTCGGCGGGAGCGACGTAGCGGCACTCGTCCACCTCGCCGGCGGGGAGGATGTCGCCCGTGTAGGACGCGGTGAAGCAGGCCATGCGGACGTAGGTGAAGGCGGGCTGGTCGTGCGCGGGCGCCCGGACGACGCCGACCTCGCGGAAGGCGTCCGGATCCAGTTCGACGGCCAGCTCCTCGCGGATCTCGCGGGAGAGGGCCGACCAGTCGTCCTCCCCGGGCTCGCGCTTGCCGCCGGGAAGGTAGAGCAGGTCGCGGCCACGGGACCGGACCGCGAGCAGGCGGCCGCCCTCGGCGTGCAGCCAGGCGACGACGTCCAACTCCAAGACGTCCAGCTCCAAGGTCACTCCTGCGGTAGGGGGCGGATGGTGAGGACGGCTTCGGCGTCGAGGCCGTAGCGGTCGGCGGCCGAGCCTTGGTTGACGGCGAAGCCGAGCCACCCCGACGAGTCGACCCACAGCAGCGGCTCGCCCTTGGGCACCGCGCCGAAGGTCTCCGCGAAGGGGGCCCGGACGGAGCGGGGCGCGCCGTCGGGGGCGGTCCAGGCGACCTCCAGCGGGGCGCCGTACTCGGCGGCCGGAAGGTCCTCCCGGCGCGCGCCGAGGACGAGGCTGCCGAACCGGTCCACGTACATGACGGACGCGGTCAGGCGGTCGCCGCTCCTGGCGGCGGGCGGCGGGGCGAAGGGAAGCAGGTCGGCGGGCGCGACGCGCGGGCCGAGGGCGGCCGGGTCCAGGCCGGCGGCCAGGTGCGCGGCGGCGGGGGAGAAGACGTCGCGGCCGTGGAAGCTGGTGGACACCTCCGGCAGCCGGTAGGCGGGCTCGACCAGTTCGTAGGCGTGCACGGCGCCGCCGAGGACCTCCGCGGCGGGCGGGAGCAGCCCGTTGTCGGGGCCGACGAGCACGTCGCCGCGCCCGGTGACGACCGCCACCGGACGACGCGAAGTGCCCACGCCCGGGTCGACGATGCCGACGTGCACGCCGACCGGCAGGTAGGGGAGAGCCTGGCGGAGCAGCATCGCGCCCTCGACGACCGCGTACGGCGTCACCTCGTCGCTGAGCACCAGCACGTTGGCCGACGGCGTGATCGAGTAGATGACGCCCGCGCAGATGGCGGTGTAGGAGGCGCCGAAGTCGGTGGTCAGGCTGACGAACGGACGGTCGGGCACGGGGGCGAGGCTAGCAAGCGAGGCAGAAGACGAGTCCGACCGCGCCCAGCAGCACGGTGACGGCGGTGGCCAGCAGGACGGACACCGGGTCGGCGATCGGGGCTCCGGCGGGCAGGCGCCGCGCGCGGCGCAGGTGGGCCCGCCGGGCGCGCCTCATCTGGAGCGCCGCCGCGCCGCAGACGGCCGCCGCGGCCAGGGCGGCGCCGACGGCCGAGGGCGCCAGACGCAGGCACAGCAGCCCGGCGGCCAGCAGCGAGAGGGTCGTGCGCGACCAGGCGAGCGCGGTGCGCTCGGGCTGGGCGCCCGGGTCCCACAGGCGGCTCATCGGGCGGCGAGCAGCGCGACGAGCAGGAGCACGGCCGCGGCGGCCAGTCCGTACGCCATGACCGGGGCGAGGGCGGGCGGGGGCAGGCTCTCGGCGCGGCGCAGCGCGCGTTCGGTGCGCAGCCAGCGGCGGAACGCCAGCGCGGCGATCAACCCGCCCGCGCAGGTGAACCCGGCGGCCAGCGCGTCGCGCAGCGGCGGGGCCAGCAGGTCGCCGCTGAGCGCCGTCGCGACGCCGGCGGCGATCACGGCCAGGGCGGTGCGGATCCAGGCCAGGAACGTGCGCTCGTTGGCGAGGGTGAACCGCGGGTCGGGGTCGGTGCCGTCGGCGAGCAGCCGCTCGGTCCACCGGCCGCCGCGGTCGGGGCCCAAGGCGGTCATCGGACATCACCCGGTGCGGTCGTCATCGCGGACGCATCGTAAGCGGATTTCGCATTAACGGCCGAACTGGTGAATTCGACTAAAAAAGGCGGCAATTTCGCTTCGAGGGAGGAACTCGTCAGTCGTCGCCGAAGCGGCGCGCCGAGGCGTCCTCCTGAGCCAGCCGGTGCAGCGCGGTGAGCACCTGCTCGTACAAGACCGTGCAGACCAGCATGGCGTGCACCGCCCGGGAGCGCGGCGCGTCGGCGTCGACCGAGCCGATCTCGTGCTCGGCCACGGCGCGCGCGGCCTCCGCGTAGGGGCGCAGGTCGGCCGGGGCGACGGGGAAGCCGAGGCGGCGCAGCGCGACGAAGGTCCGGGCGAGCAGGTCGCGGGCTGGGGCGCGGTCGGTGACGCGCCAGCCGAGCTCCTCGATCAGCGCGTCGACGTCCTCGCGCGCGGCGCGCCACTGGGCCGCCAGGTCGTCGGGGGCCGCCGGGTCGGCGTCGGGCGGGTCCACATGAGGGCCGATGGCGTACTGGGTGATGCCGAACAGCCGGTGCATGCCGACGCCGTCGTCCTCGACCGCCTCCACGATGCGCCGGATGGCGGCCACCGGAAGGTCGCCGACCTCGCGCAGCGCGCGCACCAGCCGCAGCCGCTCCAGGTGCCGCTCGTCGTATTCGGCGCGGGTGGCGCCGAGCGACGCGCCCTTCGGCAGCAGCCCCTCGCGGATGTAGTACTTGATCGTCTGGATGGTCAGCCCGCTGCGGTCGCTGAGCTCGGAGATCTTCACCGCCCACCCCCTTGACTGGATACTAGAGCTATCCAAGTATTGGATACCTCTACTATCCAATGGAGGTGCCGGATGTTCACCGTCGTCGACGGCGACCGCGTCGAGCGGATCGCGGCCCGGCCCGGCCCGGGCGGACGGCCGCTCGCCCCGCTCGACCGACCCCTGCTCGGCTGGGAGCGCCGGCCGCACGGCTGGTGCCGCGGCGACGCCTGCCTGCCCGCCGCCCGCGCCGCCGGCGTCGAGACCCCCGACGGCGTCGACGTGGTCGCGTTCGCCGAGCTCGCGGGGCACGTCGCCGTCCTGGACGCCGAGGAGCGCGCCCTCGGCCTGGCCGCGGCCGCCCCGCGGCTCACGCCCGCCGAGGCGCCCGACTTCGAGCTCGACGGCGTCCGCCTGTCCGACTTCCGCGGACGCAAGGTGGCGCTGGTGTTCTGGGCGTCGTGGTGCGGCTGCCGCTACGACCTGCCCGCCTGGGAGGAGCGGCACGCGGCGCTGCGCGACCACGGGTTCACCGTCGTCAGCGTCGCCTGCGACCGGTCGGCCGACGACGCGCGGCCCTGGATCGAGCAGGCCGCGGTCACCCACCCCGCCCTCGTCGACGCCGAGGGCGTCGTCGCCGAGCTCTACAACGTGATCAACGTCCCGACGGCGGTGTGGATCGACGAGGAGGGCCGCATCGCCCGCCCCCAGGACACCCAGACCGCCACCGACCTGTTCCGCTCCATGAACGGCCTGGACTCCCAGGAGTCCTACGCGGCGCTGCGCCGCTGGGTCGTCGACGGCGACGCCGGGCTGGACGCCGCGCAGGTCCGCGCGCACCTGCGCGTCCCGACGGCCGACGAGCAGCGCGCCCGCGCGCACGCCCGGCTGGCGGTCTGGCTGGCCCGGGAGGGGCGGACGGAGGCGGCCCGGCGGCACGTGGACCGGGCGGCCGCGCTGGCCCCGCACGACCTGGCGATCCGCCGCGGCCTCATGCCGCTCCTCGGCACGGACCCGTTCGGCGACGCCTACTTCGCGTTGCGCGAGGAACTGGAGAGGGCGGGCATCCCCATCTACCGGCCGCTGCCCGCCCGGCCCGGCACGACGGCGTAGCCGGACGGGAGCGGGCGGGCGCCCGTCCCCGGCCGGATCACGGCGCGGTGCGGCGCATCGCCTCGGAGATCTTCTCGGCGGCGGCCATCACCGGCCCGGCGTGCAGGCGTCCGGGGGAGCGGGTCAGCCGCTCCAGGGGGCCGGACACCGACACCGCGGCGATCACCCGGCCGCCCGCGCCGCGGATCGGCGCCGACACCGAGCCGACGCCCTGCTCGCGCTCGGCCACGCTCTGCGCCCAGCCGCGGCGCCGCACCTGGGCCAGCGTGGCCGCGTCGAACTTGGCGCCGCGCAGGCCGCGGTGCAGCCGGTCGGGCTCCTCCCACGCCAGCAGCACCTGCGCGGCCGAGCCGGCGGTCATCGGCAGCGCGGCGCCCACCGGGATGGTGTCGCGCAGCCCGCTGCTGCGCTCGGCCGCGGCCACGCACACCCGGACGTCGCCCTGGCGCCGGAACAGCGAGGCGCTCTCGCCGGTCAGGTCCCGCAGCTGCGCCAGGATCGGCTGGGCGATCGCCAGCAGCCGGTCCTCGCCCGCGGCCACCGCCAGCTCGGCGAGCCGCGGCCCCAGGATGAACCGGCCCTGGCTGTCGCGGTGGACGAAGCGGTGGTGCTCCAGCGCGACGGCGAGCCGGTGGGCGGTCGGCCGCGCCAATCCGGTGGTCTGGACGAGCTGCGCCAGCGAGGCGGGGCCCGCCTCCAGGGCGTTCAGCACCAGAACCGCTTTGTCGAGTACGCCGACTCCGCTAGAGTTGTCCATGACTTGATATTGCCGTCTCGTTATGTGAGATGCAAATCCGGTGGCGAGCGCGGCTCGACCCGCGCCCCGGCGACCGCAGGACTCAGGTGAGGTGAGCGATGGGCCGTACATTGGCCGAGAAGGTGTACGACGCGCACGTCGTACGGCGTGCCGAGGGTGAGCCGGACCTGCTCTACATCGACCTTCACCTGGTGCACGAGGTGACCAGCCCGCAGGCCTTCGACGGGCTGCGCATGGCCGGGCGCACCGTCCGCCGGCCCGACCTGACCATAGCGACCGAGGACCACAACGTCCCCACCACCGACCTGCTGCGGCCGATCGCCGACCCGGTGTCGCGCACCCAGGTGGAGACGCTGCGCAAGAACTGCGCCGAGTTCGGCATCCGCCTGCATCCCATGGGCGACGAGGGGCAGGGCATCGTCCACGTCATCGGGCCGCAGCTCGGCCTGACCCAGCCCGGCATGACCGTCGTCTGCGGCGACTCGCACACCTCCACGCACGGCGCGTTCGGCGCCCTGGCGTTCGGCATCGGCACCAGCGAGGTCGAGCACGTCCTGGCCACGCAGACGCTGCCGCAGACCAAGCCGAAGACGATGGCCGTGACGGTGAACGGCGCGCTCCCGCCGGGCGTCACCGCCAAGGACCTCATCCTGGCGATCATCGCGAAGATCGGCACCGGCGGCGGCCAGGGCCACGTCATCGAGTACCGCGGCGAGGCGATCCGGTCGCTGTCGATGGAGGGCCGCATGACGGTCTGCAACATGTCCATCGAGGCGGGCGCCCGCGCGGGCATGATCGCCCCGGACGAGACCACGTTCGCCTACCTCAAGGGCCGCCCGCACGCCCCCAAGGGGGAGGACTGGGACCGCGCCGTCGCCTACTGGAAGTCCCTGCGCACCGACGACGACGCGGCCTTCGACAAGGAGGTCGTGATCGACGCGTCCACGCTGACCCCGTACGTGACCTGGGGCACCAACCCCGGGCAGGGCCTGCCGCTCAGCGAGTCGGTGCCCGACCCGGCCTCCTTCGACGACCCGGTGGAGCGCGCCGCCGCCGAGCGCGCCCTGGAGTACATGGGCCTGACCGCGGGCACGCCGCTGCGCGACATCGCCGTCGACACCGTCTTCGTCGGCTCCTGCACCAACGGCCGCATCGAGGACCTGCGGGCCGTCGCCGAGGTCCTCAAGGGCCGCAAGGTGGCCGACGGGGTGCGCATGCTGGTCGTGCCCGGCTCGATGAAGGTCAAGAAGCAGGCCGAGGAGGAGGGCCTGCACGAGGTGATCAAGGCCGCCGGCGCCGAGTGGCGGGAGTCGGGGTGCTCGATGTGCCTGGCGATGAACCCCGACAAGCTCTCCCCGGGCGAGCGCAGCGCCTCCACGTCCAACCGCAACTTCGAGGGCCGGCAGGGGCCCGGCGGCCGCACCCACCTGGTGTCGCCCGCCGTTGCCGCCGCCACCGCCGTCACCGGCCGCCTGACCGCGCCCGCCGACCTGTAAGGACGTTTCGACCATGGAAGCCTTCACCAGCCACACCGGACGCGCGGTGCCGCTGCGCCGCAGCAACGTCGACACCGACCAGATCATCCCGGCCGTCTGGCTCAAGCAGGTCAGCCGCACCGGGTTCGACAAGGGGCTGTTCTCCGCCTGGCGCGAGGACCCCGACTTCGTGCTGAACAAGCCCGAGTACCAGGGCGCCAGCATCCTCGTCGCCGGGCCGGACTTCGGCACCGGGTCGTCGCGCGAGCACGCCGTCTGGGCGCTGCAGCAGTACGGGTTCCGCGTCGTGATCGCCCCGCGCTTCGGGGACATCTTCCGCAACAACGCCACCAAGATGGGGCTGCTGCCGGTGGTGCTGCCCGGCGACGTGGTCGACCGGCTGCAGACCCGCGCCGAGCGGGAGCCGGCCGCGGAGGTCACCGTCGACCTCGGCGCCCGCGAGGTGCGCGCCGGCGACCTGGTCGCCTCCTTCGAGATCGACGACTACACCCGCTGGCGGCTGATGGAGGGCCTGGACGACATCGGGCTCACCCTCCGCCACGCCGACGACATCGCCGCCTACGAGCGGCGGCGCCTCGACTGGCTGCCCACCACCGTCTGAGCGCGGCCGCGTCCGGGCGGCGCCGGCGCCGTGCGGCGCCGCCCGGACGCGGCCGAATCGCCCCCGGGTGCGCGAGCACGCGCCGCACCGACGACAATCGGTGGTGTGCGCAGACACACGCTCGCATCGTTGGGGGGCCTCTCTTGACCCATGCCGCACGCCAGCCGGGCGAGCAGCCGGCGGTCCCGCCGCCATGGAGCGGTCCAGAGTGGGACGACCCCGCGCTGACCCGGCTCGCCCGGCGGCTGCGCGACGCCCACCGCCTGGTGGCGCCGCTGCCCCGGGACACCCGCCGCCGCCTCATCCGGCACCTGCTGGCGATCACAGATCTGGCCAAACGGGACACCGAGCTGGCCGCTCGTCGACTGGACGCCTTCCTGGCCGACTTTTCCGGCACGTCCGACGCCCGCTAACGTTCGGGTGGCCGGACAGGTCCGGCTCCTGGGCGAGACAGGGGCGATGCCGACAAAAACGTCAGCGACACGGGAACTCTTGCGTGCAGGTGATTGTGTCGCTGGGGAGGCTGCCTTAGTTTCGTTCGGGCAAGGGGGGAACTAGAGGAGTAACCCATGAACAAGCGTGAGCTGGTCGACGCCATCTCAGAGCGGCTGGGCAGCAAGAAGGCCGCAGCCGAGGCGGTCGACGCGATCCTGGAGACGATCCAGGACGCAGTCGCCAAGGGCGACAAGGTCGCGATCACCGGGTTCGGTTCGTTCGAGAAGGCCGACCGGCCTGCCCGTACGGCCCGCAACCCCGCAACCGGCAAGACCATCCAGGTCCCCGCGACGTCCGTGCCCAAGTTCAAGGCGGGCGCCGACTTCAAGAACCTGGTGGCCGGCAAGAAGTAGGTCGTCGCGGATACCACCCGTGGCAGCGCCCGGGCCGCCGCCCCAGGCGGCTCCCGGGCGCTGCGGCGTTCAGGGGCGCGTTCGCGCCGGTCACGGCGTCGCGCCGGTCCCGATCACCGGGCGGCGGCGTTCGGACCCCACAGCGCCGCTCAGCGCCGTCCAGAGGCCGACGGACGGCCGCGGGGCGCGTTTTCAGGCCGGTCATGGGCCGCCGGGAGCCCCGCCCGGCCCCGACCGGGGGCCGCGCGGAGCCGGAACGCGCCGCTCCGGGACGGCTCACGAGGCGCGGCCGGCGTCGGGCAGCGGGAACGTCGACAGCGTCACCACCGTGATCCGGTCGCCGTCGGTCGCCAGGTTCACCCGCTGGCCGAACCGCAGCATCCGCAGGCCGCCCGCCTCGAACGCCGCGCCGTCGAAGGCGAGCTCGGTGCCGTCGTCGAGCAGCACGCTGCCCGACCGCGTCTCCGGGTCGAAGGTCCGCACCGTCCCCTGCATGCCAGCCACCCTAACGCGGCCGGGCGGCGGCACCCGTGCGGCGGCCCGCACAGGTCGGAGCGCGGGCCGCGTCACACGATCAGCGGCGGGCCGCGGCGCGTGCGGACGGACCCGCGCCCGGCGGCGCGCGGAGCGCCCGGCGCTCGGCCGTCCGGGCGCGCGCGTCCGCCGGACCGGCGGCCTAAGCGGGCGTGTGCAGGGCGATGATCAGACGGGCGACGGCCGTGGTGCGCGGGCCGCACCCCAGGGCCAGCGCGGCGCGCAGATCGTCCAGGGTGTCGACGTCGCGGCGGACGCCGGCGGTGTCCGGGACGAGCAGCTCGCGGGCCCCGCGGGCGCGGTGCGCGGCGCGCGAGTCGCCGCCGAAGGCGGGCGAGAACGTCACGCCGGGCCGTGCCGTGTACAGGGTGGTGCCGACCCCGGCGGCGTCCGGGACGAACGCCGTCGGAGCCTCGGCCGCCGCGTCCAGCACCCGGGCCAGCTCCTCCGGACGCAGCGCGGGCAGGTCGGCGGAGAGCGCGCCGACGCCGCACTCCGGAGCCAGCTCACGACCGCGCCCGGCCCCGTGCACCAGGGCGGGGTTGAGCCCGGCGTCCGGCTCGTCCGGCACCACCCGGGCGCCCAGCGCCGCCAGCTCGTCGGCGGCCACCGGGTCGTCGGTGACGACGATCACGTGGCGGACGCGGTCGCAGCGCAGGGCGGCGGCGACCGTGTCGGTCGCGACCGCCAGGGCCAGGGCCCGGCGGTGCGGGCCCGCGGACGCGGACATGCGGGTCTTCGCCCGGGCCAGCACTTTGACCGGCACGACGAGCGACCACTGGAGATGAGGCGCGGCGCGCTGTGCTGTAGACATGGCAACTCGACACTATGCGCACGCAACCGCGAAACTGAGGACGCCCCGCGGTCATCGCGGGGGAGCATCGAGGAAGGGACGGGCATGAGTCAGGGGTACGGGTATTCGCCGGGCTGGCGGAAGCTCACCATCGTCGTGCTGCGCCCGCTGCTGTTCGGGCTGCTGAAGCGAGACTGGCGTGGCCGTGCCAACCTGCCCCGCAAGGGCCCCCTCATCCTGGCCGCCAACCACATCTCCGAGTCCGACCCGCTGGCGCTGTCGCACTTCGTGTACGAGTCGGGGCGCTACCCGGTGTTCCTGGCCAAGTCGCCGCTGTTCGAGATCAAGTTCATCGGCAAGGTCCTCTACGGCACCGGGCAGATCCCGGTGTACCGCGACCGCACCGACGCCGCGCTGGCGCTCAAGGCCGCCGAGCAGGCCCTCGAGGCCGGCCAGTGCCTGATCTTCTTCCCCGAGGGCAGCTGCACCCGCGACGGCGACCTGTGGCCGATGACCGGGCAGACCGGCGTGGCCCGGCTCGCGCTCAAGACGGGCGCCACGGTCGTCCCGGTGGCCATCTGGGGCACGCACGAGCTGCTGCCGTACCGCAAGGCCGAGAAGCGGGGCCTGGCCGCCGGCCTGAAGAAGGGCTTCCACCCGTTCCCCCGCAAGACGATCAAAGTGATCGCAGGCCCGCCGATCGACCTGTCCCCGTACCAGGGGAAGCCGCTGACCAAGAGCACGCTGCGGCAGGCCGCCGACGACATCATGACGACCATCGCCCGGCTGCTCGGCGAGCTGCGCGGCGAGGAGCCCCCCAAGCAGCTCTACGACCACCACAAGGTCCTGGAGGAGCGCCGCCGCGCCGCCGAAGCGCGGTCCGAGGCCGGCGCCGCGGACGGGAACGGGGTCGCGGCCGCGAACGAGGGCGAGGAGGCGGAGACCGCGTGACAGTCCGCACCGCCGTGATGGGGGCGGGGTCCTGGGGGACGGTGTTCGCCAAGCTGCTGTGCGACGCGGGCGGCGAGGTCGCCCTCTGGGGCCGCCGGGCCAAGGTCGTCGACGCGATCAACGAGCGCCGCGAGAACACCGAGTACCTGCCGGGGACCGTCCTGCCCGAGAAGCTGCGCGCCACCACCGACCCGGCCGAGGCCCTGGACGGCGCCGACTTCGTGGCGCTGGCCGTGCCCGCCCAGACGCTGCGGGAGAACCTGAAGGTCTGGACGCCGCTGCTGCCGCCCGAGTCGGTGCTGGTCAGCCTGATGAAGGGGGTCGAGCTCGGCACCTGCCGCCGGATGTCGGAGGTGATCTGCGAGGTCGCCGGGGTGCCGGACGACCGGGTCGCGGTGTTCTGCGGCCCCAACCTGGCCCGCGAGGTCGCCGCCGGGCAGCCCGCCGCCGCCGTGGCCGCGTGCGTGGACGAGGAGCGCGCCCGGCGGCTGCAGGCCGCCACCATGACCCCCTACTTCCGCGTCTACACCTCCACCGACGTGATCGGCTGCGAGCTGGGCGGCGCGGTCAAGAACATCGTGGCGCTGTGCGTCGGCATGGCGGTCGGGCTCGGCTTCGGCGACAGCACCCGGGCGCTGCTGATGACGCGCGGGCTCGCCGAGACGGCCCGGCTGGGCGCCGCGCTCGGCGCCGACGAGCACACCTTCGCCGGGCTGGCCGGCATGGGCGACCTGATCGCCACGTGCAGCTCGCCGCTGTCGCGCAACCGCACGTTCGGCGAGAACCTGGGCCGCGGCATGACGCTGGAGCAGGTCGTGGCGGTCACCAAGCAGACCGCCGAGGGCGTCAAGTCGTCCGAGGCGGTGCTGGAGCTGGCCCGCAAGCACAACGTCGAGATGCCGATCACCGAGGCGGTCGTCAACGTGCTGCGCCACGGCATGCCCATCAAGGACGCCGCGATCTCGCTGATCTCGCGTTCTCCCAAGCCGGAGCGCTACGGAGTGTGACATGCTGTGAGCGATGCGTACCTCGGAACACAGTCGCTCGCACGGTGAGAACACCCGCGCCGCCCACCTGCCGCTGCCGCCGCTGCCGCGCCAGGCCCCGGTCGGGCAGCCGGTCTGGCGCGCCGGCGCGTTCGCCTTCGCCGGCGCCGCCGAGCACGCCGACCTGCTGGGCGGCCACCGGCCCGGCTACTGCTACGGCCGGTCGGCCAACCCGACGGCCGACGCGTTCGCGGCGGCCCTGGCCGCCCTGGAGGGGCACGGGACGTCCGGGCCGGTGGAGGGCGAGGCGTTCGCGTCCGGCATGGCCGCCGCCACCGCCGTGCTGCTGGCGTTCGCGGACGCGGGGTCGCACGTGGTGGCGCCCGCCGCGCCGCACCGCGACCTGCACGCGCTGCTGGACGGGCTGCTGGCCCGGTTCGGCGTCGAGACCTCGTTCGTCGACGTCGCCGACCGGGCCGCGGTGCGCGCCGCGATCCGCCCGTCCACCCGCCTGATCTGGGCGGAGGCGCCGGGCAACCCGGCGCTGACCGTCCCCGACCTGCCGGGCCTGGCCGAGCTCGCCCGCGACGCCGACGCGCTGCTGGTGGTGGACGCCACGCTCGCCACGCCGGTGGTGTGCCGCCCGCTGGAGCACGGCGCCGACCTGGTGGTGCACTCGGCGACGGCCGCGATCGGCGGGCACGGCGACGCCACCGGCGGCGCGGTCGTCGGCGCCCCCGAGCGGATCGAGCGGGTCCGCCGCGTCCGCGTGCAGACCGGCGCGACCCTGGCGCCCGACGAGGCGTTCCTGCTGCGCCGCGGGCTGGAGACGCTGCCGCTGCGGGTGCGCCGCCAGTGCGACACCGCCAACCTGTTCGCCGCCGCGGTCGCCCGGCACCCGGCCGTCCGGTCGGTCGACTATCCGGGGCTGCCCGGCCACCGCGGCCACGAGCGGGCCCGGGCCCTGTTCGCCGCCGGCCCGGAGGGCACCCGGTTCGGCGCCGTGGTCACCGTCACCCCGTCCGGCGGGCGCCGGGCGGGCCTGGCGCTGGTGGACGCGCTGCGCCTGGCGACCCCGGCGACCTGCGTCGGCGGCACCCGCACCCACGTCGCGCATGTGGCGTCCACCACACACCGCTGCCACGACGACGCCGCCCTGCGCGCCGCCGGCATCGACCCCGGCGCGGTCCGCTTCTCCATCGGGCTGGAGGACGCCGACGACCTCGTCCGCGACGTCAGCGAGGCCCTCGACGCCGTGGCCGGGACCTTGAACGGAGCCCGCGTCGTAGCCGACACCCGCTGATCAATGTAGGGTCGGGCATCATGTCCGACGCTTCACCTAAGATCCGCGTGGCCGTGGTCTTCGGCGGGCGCAGCAGCGAACACGAGATCTCCTGCGTCACCGCGGGCGCCGTCATGTCCGCCATCGACCGCGACCGCTATGAGGTGGTGCCCGTCGGCATCGCCCGTGACGGCCGCTGGGTGCTCGCGCCCGGAGACCAGCGCCTGGCCATCGAGGACGGGCGGCTGCCCGAGGTGACCGGCGACGGCAAGGAGCTGATGCTGCCGTTCGACCCGCGCAGCCGCGGCCTGATGGTGGTCGAACCGGGCCGGGTGCCCGCCACGCTGGCCGAGGTGGACGTCGTGCTGCCGCTGCTGCACGGCCCGTACGGCGAGGACGGCACCATCCAGGGCATGCTGGAGATGGCGGGCGTCCGGTACGTCGGCTCCGGGGTGCTGTCCAGCGCGGTCTGCATGGACAAGGGCTACATGAAGCTCATCTGGCAGGCCCGCGGCCTGCCGGTCGGCCGGCACGTGCTGATCAACGACCGGGAGTGGCGCACCGCCCGCACCGCCACGCTGGACGAGGTCAAGCAGCTGGGCCTGCCGGTGTTCGTCAAGCCCGCCCGCGCCGGGTCCAGCATGGGCATCTCCAAGGTGGAGGCCGAGGCCGACCTGGTCGCGGCGATCGAGGCGGCCCGCGAGCACGACCCCAAGGTCATCGTGGAGGCCGCGATCGTCGGCCGCGAGATCGAGTGCGGCGTGCTGCAGGGCCTGTCCGGCGGTCCCGCCGAGGCCAGCGTGCCCGCCGAGATCCTCATGGCGGGCGACCGCGACTTCTACGACTTCGAGACCAAGTACCTGGACGGCACCACCAGCCTGGCCATTCCGCCGGACCTGCCGCCCGAGGCCGTCGCCGAGGTCCAGCGTCTGGCCGTCGCGGCGTTCGAGGCGCTGGACTGCGAGGGCCTGGCCCGCGTCGACTTCTTCTACACCCCCGACGGCCGCTGGATCCTCAATGAGATCAACACCATGCCCGGCTTCACGCCCTCGTCGGCGTTCCCGCAGATGTGGGCCGCGAGCGGCCTGGACTACCCGGCCCTGGTGGACCGCCTCATCCAGACCGCCCTGCAGCGCCCCGCAGGCCTGCGCTGACCCAGACCCGCCCCGAGCACCGCGAGGGAACGCTAACCCCGCCGTAAGGGCAGCGAAATCACTCGGAAACAGGGTGGTCGGCAGGATTCTCTTCGAGAAAATGGCACCGTAAGGGGGGAATCCCGTTGTCGCTCCTACCTGCCTCCGAGGCGTCCCGCGCGGGCGCTCACGCGTTTCCGGCGTCGTCATGGGGCGGTGGGGACGTGAGCCGGACGGTGCCCGGGCACGACCGGTGGCACCCGGAGATCCCGGCGGTGGCCGAGGTCATCACGGGCGGATCGATCCGGCTGGAATGCCAGCGGCGCGAGCCCGGGGCCGAGCCGGTGCTGTGCGGCCCGGTCACGGTGGTGGGCGCCGAGCCCGGCGACGTGATCGTGGTGGACGTGATCGGCGTGGGCCGGTCCGACGGCCGGCACGCGCCCGCCGGGCACCCCGGCGTGATCGGGTGCGCGCCGGACGCCGCGATGCTGACGGCCGCGGCCGACGAGCGGGCGGCCGCCGAGCCGGAGGCGGGAACGCCGCGGCCCGGCGCCGACGTGCCCGGCCTCCTGCTGGGGCATCTCGAGGAGGGGTCGGCGGAGTACCGGCGGGTCGCCGCGGAGGCGGTGAGCAGCCGGGCGCGCGGCCGGCAGATCGGGGGCTGCGGCATCGCCCCGCTGACGGCCGGCTCGCGGATCCTGCTGCCGGTGCACGTGCCCGGCGCCAAGCTGTCGGTGGGCGACCTGCACTTCCCCGCGAGCGGCGCCGAGGACTGCCGGGCGGCGGCGGGGGCCGGATGGATCGACCTGCGGGTCCACCTGACGCGCCGCGGCGTGGAGCGGTTCAGGGTGAACGGCCCGTTGTTGATGCCCGCCCCTCGAATGCCCGCGGGACGCTGATCCCTCCGAAAAGGACCCGCACGCGGAGTCCGGTGCCGGCGACCTGAGGGAGCAGGGTCGGTGAAAACGCCATTTCGCGGGGTGCGGCGGACGGCCCGCCGCGACGGCGTCGTCCGGCGGAGAAAATGCGTTGCCCGAATCGGAGCCGCCGTGGCACCGTGGTCGTCGTCAGCCCGTCCGAGTATGACGAAAGGGGGATCGGCCATGGCGCTCGAACGGCTACGACTGCCTGGGGCGTCGCTCGTCGGGCATGGCCGGTCCCGCCCCTGACCTTTCCGGCCGCGCCATCGCGGGCGACGCCTTCCCCGAAACGTTCGGCATCGATTCCGCGCGGCTCTACTCCAATCGGCAGAGAGGCCACTTTCAGGAAGTGGTTGTTCCGGGTTCGAATCCCGGGAGCCGTACCACGCCCCCGTCGCCCAACTGGCAGAGGCGCCTGTTCGAGAGGCAGGAATGGTGCAGGTTCGAATCCTGCCGGGGGTACTGCGTGATGGCGCAGGGATGATTCGCGGACTGCGCCGCCCTTATAGGGCGCCCGTCGGCACGCATTGACGGAAACGCGGTGGACCCGTGCGGCTGCGGGTAGGCCCTCGGGTATGCCGGAGCTGCCGGACGTCGAAGGGTTCCGCCGGGTGCTGGCCGAGCACACCGGCGAGCCGATCACGGCCGTGCGGGTGTGCGACGCGGGCGTGCTGCGCGGCGTGACCCCGCGGCGGTTGGACAAGGCCTTGCGGGGGCGCAGGTTCGAGCCGCCGCGGCGGCACGGGAAGTGGCTGATCGCCCCGGCGGACGGTCCGGTGCTCATGCTGCACTTCGGGATGACCGGCTCGCTGTCCTGGCATGGGCGCGGCGAGCCGCGGCACCGGCACGACCGGGTGGTCTGGAGCTTCCCCGGCGGGGAGCTGCGCCTGCGCGACATGCGCAAACTGCAGGGCGTGCGGCTCGCCGCCGATGAGGACGAGGCCGGCCGGCTCCTCGACGATCTCGGCCCGGACGCGCTGGCGGCGTCCCGCGAGGAGTTCGCCGCGTCGCTGGCCGGACGCCGGGGCCGGCTGAAGTCGGCGCTGACCGACCAGTCGCTCCTCGCGGGGCTCGGCAACCTGCTGGCCGACGAGATCTGCTGGCAGGCCCTCGTCAGCCCGCTGCGGGACGTCCGGGACCTGCGCGACGACGAGGTGGCCGCGCTCTACCGGACCATGCGGCGCGTGCTGCGGGAAGCCGTCGACGAGGGACGGGTGCCGCCGCGCGACACATGGCTGACCGGGGCGCGCGACGAGCCCGGAAGGCCCTGCCCGCGCTGCGGGACGCCCCTGTCGAGACGCCGGATCGCAGGCCGCACGACCGTGTGGTGCCGCACCTGCCAGCCGGGGTGACGGCGCCCCGGTCGCCGCCCCTCGGACGGCGGGAAAACCCTTTGCGGCGAAACGGCGTCCATTGGCATCGTGAAAACGCGACGCGAGGGGCGGCGCCGACGCGGGAGAGTCGGGTCTGCCTGTAAAGCAGAAGCTTCGCGCTGAGTGGGTTCGAATCCCACCCGCCCCACCATTCCTCGCGCAATCCCCGCGGCACCGGGCGAGCCCGCCGCCACGCCCCGTCCCGGCCGCACGGCGGGCGACGGGCGATGTTCCCGCGTTCTCGGCGCGGCGGGCGGGGCGGATGTGGGACGATGCGGCGAGTGCGTTTCCATGCCGATCTCCATATCCATTCCAAGTACTCCCGGGCGTGCAGCAAGGACTGCGATCTGGAGCATCTGACCTGGTGGGCGCGGCGCAAGGGCATCACGCTGGTCGGCACCGGCGACTTCACCCACCCGGCGTGGTTCGACCATCTGCGCGAGAACCTCGTGCCCGCCGAGCCGGGGCTGTTCCGGCTGCGCGACGACCTGGACCGCGAGATCTCCCGCACCCTGCCGCCCGCGGTGGCCTCCGCGGACGTCCGGTTCATGCTGTCGGTCGAGATCTCGACCATCTACAAGCGCGGCGAACGCACCCGCAAGGTGCACCACCTGGTGTACGTGCCGGATTTCGACGCCGCCGCCGAGTTCAACCGCAGGCTCGGCCGGATCGGCAACCTCGGGTCCGACGGCCGGCCCATTCTCGGGCTCGACTCCCGCGACCTGCTGGAGATCACCCTGGAGTGCGGCGAGGGCGCCTACCTGGTGCCCGCCCACGTGTGGACGCCGTGGTTCGCCGTGCTCGGCTCCAAGTCCGGCTTCGACGCGATCGAGGACTGCTATCTCGACCTGGCCGACCACATCTTCGCGCTGGAGACCGGGCTGTCCAGCGACCCGGCCATGAACTGGCGGGTCTCCGCGCTGGACAAGTACCGCATGGTCAGCAACTCCGACGCGCATTCGCCGCCCATGCTCGGACGCGAGACCACGGTGTTCGACACCGACCTGGACTACTACTCCGTCCGGCGGGCCCTGGAGACCGGCGACGGGCACGCGGGCTCGATCGAGTTCTTCCCCGAGGAGGGCAAGTACCACGTCGACGGCCACCGCAAGTGCGGGGTGCGCCTGGAGCCGAAGGAGACGCGCGACCTGGGCGGCCGCTGCCCCGAGTGCGGCAAGCCCCTGACCGTCGGCGTGCTGAGCCGCGTCGAGGACCTGGCCGACCGGCCGGAGGGCTACCGGCCCGAGGGCGCCGCCGACTTCCGCAGCCTCGTCCCGCTGCCGGAGGTGATGAGCGAGATCCTCGGCGTGGGGCCCAAGAGCAAGAAGGTCCTCGGGGAGATCGCCCGGTTGACCGCCGCGCTCGGCCCCGAGCTGGCGATCCTGGAGGAGGTCCCCGTCGACGACATCGCGGCCCAGGCGCCGCTGCTCGGCGAGGCGGTGGCCCGGCTGCGGCGCGGCGAGGTGATCCGCGAGGCCGGATACGACGGCGAATACGGTGTGATCCGCCTCTTCCAGCCGGACGAGCTGCGCCGTGCCGCGGCGGTCGCCGCTCCCACCCTGTTCGACGACGCGCTCTTCGACGTCGCGCCGTCCGGCGGGTCCGGCGGCGCCGCGCAGGACCGGCGGCCGAACCGGCGGGCCGCGGCGGGGGAGGGGGCGGAGGAACGCCCGGCGGGCGGCCGAGGCCCCGGCGCCGCCGAACCGGCCGAGGAACAGCCCGCGGAACCGCGCAAGGACGCCGACGGCCCCGCCCGGGTGCCGCGGCCGCGTCCGCCCGCGGAAGCCGCGGCGGCGGACCGGGCAGCCCGCACGTCGCTGCTGGACGGGCTGGACCCCGACCAGCGCGCCGCCGCGGAGGTCCCCGGCGGGCCGCTGCTGATCATCGCCGGGCCGGGCACCGGCAAGACGCGCACGCTCACCCACCGCATCGCGCACCTGGTGGTCGAGCGCGGGGTGCCGCCCGAGCAGTGCCTGGCGATCACGTTCACCCGCCGCGCCGCCGCCGAGATGGCCGAGCGCCTCGCCGCGCTCGCGCCCGCCCACGCGGGCCGGCTGACCGTCGCCACGTTCCACTCCCTGGGCCTGCGGATCCTGCGCGAGCAGCACGAGCGGGCGGGGCTCGGCGCGGACTTCGGCATCGCCGACCCCGCCCGGCAGCTGGCCGCGGCCGTCGAGGCCGCCGGGGACGAGAAGAAGGCCCGGAAGCTGCTGGCCGACGTGTCCCGGCGGCGGCGCTCGGGCGAGACGCCGCCCGAGGCCGCCGGCTACGTCGAGGCGCTGCGCCGCCAGAACCTGGTCGACTTCGACGACCTGGTGGCGCTGCCCGTCGCGCTGCTGGAATCCGACCCCGACGTGGCCGCCGCCTACCGCGACCGCTTCCGGTGGATCTCGGTGGACGAGTACCAGGACGTCGACGAGCAGCAGTACCGGCTGCTGCGGCTGCTCGCCCCGCCCGACGGGAACCTGACCGCCATCGGCGACCCCGACCAGGCCATCTACCGGTTCCGCGGCGCCGACGTCGGGTTCTTCCTGCGGTTCCGGCAGGACTTCCCGTCCGCCCGCACCGTCCAGCTCACCCGCAACTACCGGTCGAACGCCAACATCCTGGGCGCCGCGCTGCGCGCGGTCTCCCCGACGACCCTCGTGCCCGGGAGGGAGCTGCGCCCGGTGGGCGACCACGGGGACGCGCTGGTCGGCACGCACCGGGCGGCCACCGAGCAGGCCGAGGCGGCGTTCGTCGCCCGGACGATCGAGCGGCTGCTGGGCGGCACGTCGTTCCACTCCCGCGACAGCGGCCGCGTCGACTCCGACGGCCCCTCGGAGCTGAGCCTGTCCGACTTCGCCGTGCTGTACCGCACCGACCGGCAGGCCCGCCCCGTCATGGAGGCGCTGACCCGCGCCGGGCTGCCGTTCCAGAAGCGCTCGCACGACCGGCTCGCCGACCGGCCGGGCGTCGAGCACATCCTCCACGAGCTGCGGCACCCGGGCGAGGGCCCGGTCCTGCGGCGGCTGCGGCGGGCCGCCGACGCCGTCGCCGCCCGCCTGCCCGAGGAGGCCGCCGCCGACGTCCACACCGCCGTCGACCTGCTCAGGCCGCTGGCCGAACGGTGCGGCGACGACGTGCAGCGGTTCCGCGACGAGCTGGCGCTCGGCGTCGAGGTCGACTCCTGGGACCCGCGGGCCGACCGGATCTCCCTGCTCACCCTGCACGCGTCCAAGGGGCTGGAGTTCCCGGTGGTCTTCGTGGTCGGCTGCGAGGACGGGCTGCTCCCGCTGCGCTGGCCCGGCGGCGGGGAGGAGGACGACGAGGAGGCCGTCCGCGAGGAGCGGCGCCTGCTGTTCGTCGGCATGACCCGCGCGCAACGGCACCTGTACCTCAGCCATGCCGACGAACGCGTCCGCAACGGGGCCGTCCGCAAGTCCGCTCTCTCCCCGTTCCTCGCGGACCTGGACGCGGCCCTGTGCGAACGCGTCGACGCCGCCGCCCCGCGCCGCAAGCCCAAGGACACCCAGCTGCGCCTGCTGTAGCCGACGGCCCGCACCGCACGCACGGCGTGCGAGGTGGCGAATTTTGCCGGTGCGGTGCGGGACCGGTCGGCGGGAACCGCCGAATTCCGGGGAACGGCGGCGCCGGTTCGGGCGCCGACCTGGGGTGGTCTCGTGACGCGGGGTCAGGCGGCGCTTGCCGGTCGGGGACGTCGGGGTTACCGTCCCCAAATTAGGAAACTTTCCTAACTGAAAGGTGTCTTGGGGAAGTCTGCACCTGCCCCGCACGATCCCCGCACGATCCCAGGGAGCGACTCTTGCGACGCATCATCGTCCCCGTGATGGCGGCGCTGCTCGCCGCGCTGACGCTGGGCTTCGCCCGGCCGACCGCCGCCCAGGCCGCCCAGACCATCCGCTTCGCCCCGTACATCGACATCACCATGACGACGCCGTCGCTGACCGCCGCCGCGCAGGCGACCGGCGTCCGGAACTACACGCTCGCCTTCGTGCTCGCCGACAGCACCGGCTGCAACCCCGCGTGGGGCGGCACGATCCCCCTCGACGACGCCCGCATCATCAACGACGTCCGCGCGCTGCAGAACAGCGGCGGCCAGGTGATCGTGGCGTCCGGCGGCGCGCTGTCGCCGTACCTGGAGCACGTCTGCGGCTCGGCCGACGCGCTGCTGGCCGCCTACAAGAAGGTCCTCGACACGGTGGGCACCAACCACCTGGACGTCGACATCGAGGCGGCCGTGGACGTCGCCAAGGTGAACACCGCCCTCAAGCGGCTCCAGGACGAACGCGGCACGTCCATCAGCTACACCCTGCGCGTCCAGGGCCAGGACTACGGCGTCGACCCGTTCTCCGTGCAGATCCTGCAGGACGCGGCCGCCCGCGGGCTGGACGTCGTCGTCAACCCGATGCTGATGAACTTCGGCTACACCGGCGACTGGGGCGCCGCCATGATCTCCGCGGCCGAGGCGACGCTGCGGCAGATGCGCCAGATCTGGCCGAACCGCTCCGACGCCGAGCTCAAGCGGCGGCTCGGCATCACCCCGATGATCGGCAAGAACGACTCGGGCATGACCACCACGCTGGACCACGCCCGCGCCCTGCGCGACTGGGCCAACGCCAACCACATCGGGTTCGTCGGCTTCTGGTCCGTGGGCCGGGACAACGGCGGCTGCCCCGACGGCCGCGTCTCGCCGACCTGCAGCGGCATCGCCCAGTCCCCGTACGAGTTCACGGGCGTCTTCAAGGGCTTCACCGGCTGAGGCCGCCGCGGTCCGGCTGAAGAAACCGCCGGGGCCGGGCGGGCCCGCTGCCGTCGACCGCCCGGCCCGGGGCGCGCCGTCCCCGGTCCACCGCTCAGGACCGGGGACGGCCCCCTGCGTCCTGAAGCGACAGGATTGCCTGTCCGTGCGGCCACAGGTCGATGCACCCGTGGTGAGCCGGGTCAGATCTGGCCCTCGGGCTTCTTGGGAATGGTGGCGGCGATCGCCGCGCCGAGTTCGATGAGCACGTCGCCCGGCGGCGTGTACGCGGCGGGAACGGTCACCTCGACGTACGCCTGGCGGGCCACGGCCGTGAACGTGACCGGCCGGTCGACGGGCACGCCGAACCAGTCCACGCCGTTGATGGTCATCAGCTGGGAGTCGGGCCGCAGCTCGGGCGGCCGCGGCACGCCGCAGCGCAGCGCGATCGCCGGGGACCCCCACGCGGCGGTCAGCGGCGACTCGGGGGTCGTGTCGCGGCGCTCGTGCCCGAGCACCTTCTCCGGAAGCCGCAGCCCCGCGCACAGCCGGGCCGTCGCCGCGTCCGGCGTGGGCACGGGCACCCGCACGGCCCCGGCGCCGCACCCGGCCGCCAGCAGGGCGGCGGGCAGGAGCGCCGCGAGGGCGGTCCGGACCCGGGGCGCGCGGCGGGCGGCGGACGACGGCGCGCGGGGGGTGGCACGGCGCACGGGCGGACCGCCGCCTCAGATGTGGACGATCGGGCAGGTCAGCGTGCGGGTGATGCCCTCGACCGCCTGGATCTGGGCCACCACCAGCTTGCCGAGGTCGTCGACGTTGCCGGACTCCGCCCGCACGATCACGTCGTAGGGCCCGGTCACGTCCTCGGCCTGGACGACGCCCGGGATGCCGGCGATCTGACGGGCGACCTCGGCCGCCTTGCCCACTTCGGTCTGGATGAGGATGTAGGCGCGCACCATCTCGTCCTCCCCGGGCGTAGAAAGAGCCGTCGGACGGTCACCGTATCGTGATACCCGCTGTGACGGCGCGTCGGGGGTGATCTTCGCATTTCGGGGCGCACACGACCAAGATCGGCGAGTCGGGGAGCATATGACCACGATCGGTGAGCTGGGCGAGTTCGGGCTGATCGCCCGGCTGACGCGGGGCCTGCCGCTCGGCCCGGACGTCGCGCTGGGCCCGGGCGACGACGCGGCCGTGGTCGCCGCCCCGGACGGGCGCGTCGTCGCCACCTGCGACCTGCTGGTCGAGGACAGGCACTTCCGCCGCGACTGGTCGCCCCCGTACGACATCGGGCGCAAGGCGGCCGCCCAGAACCTCGCGGACGTGGCGGCCATGGGGGCCCGTCCCACGGCGCTGCTGGTCGGGCTGGCGGCGCCCGCCGCCACCGAGGCCGCCTGGGTGCAGCGGCTGTACGACGGGCTGGCCGACGAGTGCGCGCGGGCCGGCGCGTCGGTGGTCGGCGGCGACGTGGTGGCCGCCGAGGCGATCACCCTGGCCGTCACGGCGCTGGGCGACCTGGCGGGCCGGCCGCCGCTGACCCGCTCGGGGGCCCGCCCCGGCGACCTGGTGGCGGTGCGGGGGCGGCTGGGGCTGTCCTCGGCGGGCCTGGAGCTGCTGCGGCGCGGCGAGGACGAGCCCGCCGAGCTGGTCCGGGCGCACCGGCGGCCGAGTCCGCCCTACGAGGCGGGGGCCGAGGCCCGCGCGGCCGGCGCCACCGCGCTGCTGGACGTCAGCGACGGCCTGGTGCAGGATCTCGGGCACGTCGCCGAGGCGTCCGGGGTCCGCATAGAGATCGATTCGACGGCCGTCCCCGTCCCCGAGATACTCGGGCCCGGCGGTCTGCGGCACGCCCTCACCGGCGGGGAGGACCACGCGTTCGCGGGGACGTTCCCGCCCGGCGCGCGGCCGCCCGCCGGCTGGACGGTCATAGGCCGCGTCGCCGAGGGCGCGGGCGTCGTCGTGGACGGCCGCCCGTACGGCCCCGGCGGATGGGACCATTACCGCGGGTGAGGCGCACGCCCCGGCCGGGCCGGCGCGGGCCGCCCGCCCGCCCCGGCGGTGAACGACCCGGACGTCTTTCACCGTCTGGTGGGCAGATTTGATGCTGGTTTGGTATACATCCTCTGATCGAAGAGGGATGGGATGGGACGACACACCAAGCCGAGCCGACCCGAAGACGAGGCCGGCGCCACCGGCGCCGATCCGCCTCGGACCGGCCGCCGATGGTTGAGGCTCATCGGTCTGGTCCCCCTTCCCCTCTTTCCGATGCTGGCCCTGGTGATCGCCGTCGGGGTGGTCGCCTACGCGTTCAGCACCCAGCAGATCTCCCTGAACTTCGCCGGCGGGGCCCCGTCCGAGCCGCACACCGGCAACCGCGACAGCCAGGTGTCCGACCGCGGCCAGGGCGGCCGCGCCAGCCGCGGCGTCGAGCGCTCCGACGGCCTGGTGGTGGGCTTTCGGGTCCGGTCCCGCACCGCGACCGGCTACCGCGCCCGGGCCACCATCGCCAACCGCGGCGCCCGCCCGGTGCCGAAGTGGGCCCTCGCCTTCCGGATCAAGGGCTCCCGGGTGGTGTCGCTCTCCGGCGGCGTCGTCGTCCGCACCGGCGCCACCGGCTGGGTGCGCAGCCGTCCCGGCGCCCCGGAGCTCGCGCCCGGCCAGTCCGTGCGCGTCGAGTTCGTCGGCACCGGCACCCCCCGCACCCCGTACAAGTGCATCCTCAACAGCCAGCCCTGCACCCTGGTCTGACCGGCCGCCCGAACCGATCAAAGCGGCCGTGAACCCCCTAAAGTGGGCGGCATGACGCAGAACTCCCCAGGCGACAAGGCCCTGCCGCTCGTGCTCACCGTGGCGGGCTCCGACTCCGGCGGCGGCGCCGGCATCCAGGCCGACCTGAAGACGATGTTCGCCCTAGGCACGCACGGGATGAGCGTCATCGCGGCGGTGACCGCGCAGAACTCCCTCGGCGTGCAGGGCTACTGGGAGCTGCCCCCCGAGGCCGTCCGCGCCCAGCTCGACTCGGTGCTGTCCGACATCGGCGCCGACGCGATCAAGACCGGCATGCTGGCGTCCACCGCGCTGGTGGAGACCGTCGCCGAGGTGCTGGCCGACGTGGACGTCCCCGTCGTCGTCGACCCGGTGGGCGTCTCCAAGCACGGCGACCCGCTGCTCGCGCCCGAGGCCGTCGACGCGGTCCGGCGCGCGCTGCTGCCGACCGCCACCGTCGCCACCCCCAACCTCTGGGAGGTCGAGCAGCTCACCGGCGTCAAGGTGGTGGACGAGTCCGGGATGCGCGAGGCGGCCGAGGCGGTCAAGGAGCTCGGTCCGCGCTGGGTGCTGATCAAGGGCGGCCATCTGCCCGGCGAGCCCGCCGACCTGCTGTTCGACGGCGAGCGCGAGTACCGCTTCACCGCCCCGCGCCACGACAACCGGCACACCCACGGCACCGGATGCACCCTGGCGTCCGCGATCGCGTCCTACCTGGCGCACGGCGAGGACGTCCACGACGCCGTGGCGAAGGCCAAGGAGTACGTCACCGGCGCCATCGCCGCCGGCTTCCCGCTGGGCTCGGGCATCGGCCCGGTCGACCACGGCTGGCGGCTGCGCGCGTCGTCCTGACCGGACCCGGACATGCGAAAAGTCGGCTCGCCGGACGAACCGGTGAGCCGACTGGGGTCCGGACGGCCGCCTGGACGTCAGACGGAGGGCTTGACGACCTTGCCCGCCTTGATGCAGGACGTGCAGGCGTTGATCCGCTTGGTGCTGCCGTTCACGACGGCGCGCACGCGCTGGATGTTGGGGTTCCAGCGGCGCGGGGTGCGGCGGTGCGAGTGGGAGACGCGCATGCCGAAACCGGGTCCCTTGCCGCAGACGTCGCAGACGGAAGCCACGGGAAACTCCAAGTGGTGTCGATGCTGTGCGATGGAGCGGCCGGCGTCGACCGGACGGACCGGCGCTCGAGAATGGCACCCCGGACGAGGCGCACGGACCAGAGTAGCCCACCCGGCGTCGGGTAGGCGAATCGGCCGCGCGTGCCCGGGGCGCGCCCTGTTCCCAACGGCGCGGTGCGCGCGGTAGAGATGGCAGCGCGGAAACCCGACGGACCCCGGCGGACGCTCCGGCGGGAACCGGGCACCTGTGGAGGGGGGCGAGCGTGGGCGAGGTCCTCGACGCGGCGGCGCTGCGGCGGTGGAGCAGGCTGGCGGCGGACGCGCTCGGACGGACCCGCGGCGAGATCGACGCCCTCAACGTCTTTCCCGTGCCGGACGGCGACACCGGCACCAACCTGCACCTGACCGTCCTGGCGGCGGCCGAGGCGGTCGAGGCGCGGGAGGCGGACGCCGACGTGGCCGCGGTGTGGCGGGAACTGGCCCAGGGGGCGCTGCTGGGCGCCCGGGGCAACTCCGGCGTGATCCTCAGCCAGGTGTTCCGCGGGCTCGCCGAGATCCTCGGGCCGGGCGGCGCGTCGCCCGACGCGGCCCGCTTCGGGGAGGCGCTGGCGTACGCGGCGGTCCTCGCGCGCAACGCCGTCGCGCATCCGGTCGAGGGCACCATCCTCAGCGTGCTGGACGCCGCGTCCGCCGCGACCGACGGCGGCGCGCCCGGCGGCGGCCTGGCCGACGCCGCCC
>NZ_BCQU01000081.1:0-28759 GCF_001552235.1 Actinomadura rubrobrunea NBRC 15275
CGGACGCCCCGGCGACCGCCGCGAGCCCGTGGAGCGCGCGGGCCGCCGCGGGGGACGGCGCGCCGGTCGCCGCCGGCGTCCGACGCCGACCGCGCCACGGTGCCCGTGCCCGCATCCGACCTCCTCGAGCGTGAATGGGAGCGCTCCCACACGTGCGATTTCGACGCCGAACCTAAACCGGACCGGGTGCGGCGAGAAGCGTTCTTCCACGTTCTTTCACGGCTTTCACGCCGTCCCCGCGCAGACGTGCGGGGCGTTTTCGCTGATCAACACAGATTCCCCGGAACGCCGCCGTGATCCGAAATCTGTCGGACATCCGGCCGTAACGCGATTGTCGCTTTTCCCTTGACAGCTCTGAGCGGCGAAAGGATTCTTGGGAGCGCTCCCACTACACCCCCCGCCACTCCCGGCCGCCGTCCCCGGGCCGGGAACCCGAAGGGAGTGCACGCGTGACGATCACCGAACCGTCCGCCGGTCCGGCCTGTCTCCCGCCCGGCAGAACCCCGACCCTGGCCCACGTCGCCGAGCTCGCCGGTGTCTCTCCGGCCACCGCCTCCCGCGTGCTCAGCGGCTCCACGCGGGTCAGCCGCGCCGCGCGGATGCAGGTCGAGGAGGCGGTGCAGCGGCTCGGCTACGTGCGCCGCCGCCCCGCCTCCCGCGAGCCCCGCACCTCCGGCGCCGTCGCCGCGGTGTTCTGCGAGGACAGCGCCCGCGTCTTCGGCGACCCGTTCTTCGCCCGGGTGCTGTGGGGCATCAAACGCGAGCTGGACGGCCGCGCCCCGCTGGTGATCCTCATGGCCGGACGGCCGGAGGAATGGCGCACCACCGCCGAGTACCTGCGCGGCGGGCACGTCGCCGGGGTGCTGCTGATCAGCTCGCACCGGGACCATCCCGCGGCGCTGGTGCACGCCGCCGCCGGGGCCCCGGTGGTGCTGGCCGGCCGCCCGCTCACCGACGTCCCGCTGCCGTACGTGGACGCCGACAACCGCGGCGGCGCCCGCGCCGCCGTCCGGCACCTGGTCGCCTCCGGGCGCCGGGTGATCGCCACCATCGCCGGGCCGTCGGACATGGCCGCGGGCGTGGACCGGCTGGCCGGGTACCGGGCCGGCGCCGAGGAGGCCGGGCTGGACACCACCGGCCTGATCGGGCGCGGCGACTTCGGCCAGCTGTCCGGCGAGCACGCGATGAACCGGCTGCTGGACCGGCGTCCCGACCTGGACGCCGTGCTGTGCGCCTCCGACCCGATGGCGGTGGGCGCGCTGCGCGCGCTGCGCCGGGCCGGCCGCCGGGTGCCCGACGACGTGGCGGTCGTCGGGTTCGACGACGCCCCGATCGCCCAGCGGGTGCGGCCGCGCCTGACCACCGTCCGCCAGCCGATCGAGGACCTCGGCGCCCGCATCGTGCGCGAGCTGCGCGCCTGCATGGGCGGCAAGAGCCTGTCGGACCGCGGCGTGGTGCTCAAGACCAAGCTGATCGTGCGGGACTCCGCCTGACGGGCGTCCGCCCCGCCGCCCGTCTCGGGCTCGGCGGAGTCCGCCCGACCGGCGCCGAGGGCGCCCGACCGACCCCGCTCATCACCGATGCGCACGCCGTCGGCGCCTTCCGGCGCCGGCGGCGGGCTCCGCCCTGCCCGAAAGGACGAAGTTGTGAAACGACGATTGCGATGGCGTACGAGACGGCGCTCGCTCACCGCGGCGGGCGCGACGCTGACGCTGTTCGGCGGCATGGTCGCCGCCGTGGCGGCGCCGGCGCAGGCCGCCGCGGGATGCACCGTGGTCTACAAGACGAACCACTGGGGCGACGGCTTCAGCGCCGGCATCGACATCACCAACACCGGCGACGACCTGTCCGGCTGGGAGCTGACGTACACCTACGGCGGCGCGCAGCGGCTGGTCGGCGGCTGGAACGGCCAGTGGTCCCAGACCGGGCAACGGGTCAGCGTGAAGAACGCCGCCTGGAACGCGAAGCTGGCCTCCGGCGCGACGGTCAACGTCGGCGCCCAGTTCGCCTCGTCCGGCGCGGGCGCCGCCCCGAACGCGTTCTACCTGAACGGCAAGCGCTGCAACGACCGGGCCGCCAAGCCCACCGTCGCGCTGAACGGCCCGTCCGCCGGCGCCACGTACTCGGTCGGCGCCGCCGTGCCGCTCACCGCCGTCGCCGCGGCCGCCCCCGGCGCCACCGTCAGCAAGGTCGAGTTCTACAGCCAGGACGGCCTGCTGGCGACCGCTGACACCACCGCACCGTACACGCTGACGTGGACGCCGAAGCG
Source organism: Actinomadura rubrobrunea NBRC 15275 (assembly GCF_001552235.1). Classification (NCBI taxonomy): domain Bacteria; kingdom Bacillati; phylum Actinomycetota; class Actinomycetes; order Streptosporangiales; family Thermomonosporaceae; genus Actinomadura; species Actinomadura viridilutea. The sequence continues at coordinate 2,270 of NZ_BCQU01000081.1, forward strand.
GGCCGGCACCTACTCGGTCTACGCGAAGGTGACCGACAGCACCGGCGCGACCGCCGAGTCCGCTCCGGTCGGCGTCACGGTGACCAAGGAGCCCAGCATCGTCGTCGGCCCGACCACGCTGACCGTCGCGCAGAAGGGCAAGGTCGCCTACGGTGTCAAGCTGTCCAAGGCGCCGACGGGCACCGTCACGGTCACCACCGCCCGCACGTCCGGCAACGCCGCGCTGTCCGTCAGCGGCGGCCGCACGCTCACCTTCACGCCGGAGAACTGGTCGACACCGCAGAACGTGGAGATCAGCGCCGCCGCGACCGGCACCGGCAAGGGCGCGTTCACCACCACCGCGCCCGGGTACGCGCCCGCGAAGGTGACCGTCACCCAGGTGGACGACGCCGCCGGCGTCTACGAGCAGCGGTTCCTCGACCAGTACAACAAGATCAAGGACCCGGCCAACGGGTACTTCAGCCCCGAGGGCATCCCGTACCACTCGGTCGAGACCTTCATGGTGGAGGCCCCCGACCACGGGCACGAGACGACCTCCGAGGCGTACAGCTACCTGATCTGGCTGGAGGCCGTGTACGGCAAGGTCACCCAGAACTGGGAGCCGTTCAACGACGCGTGGGAGCTCATGGAGAAGTACATGATCCCCACGCACGCCGACCAGCCGACCAACTCCTTCTACCAGCCGGACAAGCCCGCCACCTACGCGGCGGAGCACCCCGACCCGAGCAGCTACCCGACCCAGCTGGACGGCAGCGTCCCGGTGGGGCGGGACCCGATCGCCGGTGAGCTGAGGTCGGCCTACGGCACCGACGACATCTACGGCATGCACTGGCTGCAGGACGTGGACAACGTCTACGGGTACGGCAACACCCCCGGCGGCGGCTGCGAGGAGGGCCCGTCCGCCGACGGCCCGTCGTACATCAACACCTACCAGCGCGGCTCGGGCGAGTCGGTGTTCGAGACGATCCCGCAGCCCACCTGCGACGCGTTCAAGTACGGCGGTCCCAACGGCTACCTGGACCTGTTCACCAAGGACGCCAGTTACGCCAAGCAGTGGAAGTTCACCAATGCTCCGGACGCCGACGCGCGCGCCGTCCAGGCCGCGTACTGGGCGGACGTGTGGGCCAAGGAGCAGAACAAGGGCGGCGAGGTGGCCGCCACGGTCGCCAAGGCCGGAAAGCTCGGCGACTACCTGCGTTACGCGTTCTTCGACAAGTACTTCAAGAAGATCGGCGACTGCTACCCGGCGTCGTCGTGCCCCGGCGGCACCGGCAAGGACAGCGCCCACTACCTGCTGTCGTGGTACTACGCCTGGGGCGGCGCGCTCGACTCCAGCGCGGGCTGGGCCTGGCGCATCGGCGACGGCGCGTCCCACTTCGGCTACCAGAACCCGATGGCCGCCTACGCCCTGGTCAACGCCCCGGCCCTGGAGCCCAAGGGCGCGACGGCCAAGACGGACTGGTCGACCAGCCTCACCCGGCAGCTGCAGCTGTACAAGTGGCTGCAGTCGGCCGAGGGCGGCATCGCCGGGGGCGTGACCAACAGCTGGGACGGCAGCTACAGCACCCCGCCGTCGGGCCTGCCGAAGTTCTTCGGCATGGCCTACGACTGGCAGCCCGTCTACCACGACCCGCCCAGCAACCAGTGGTTCGGGTTCCAGGCCTGGTCGATGCAGCGCGTGGCCGAGTACTACTACGTCACCGGCGACGCCGACGCCAAGACCATCCTGGACAAGTGGGTCGCGTGGGTGCTGGACAACACCACGGTGAACGCGTCGACGGGCGAGTACCAGATCCCCTCCACGCTGAAGTGGGAGGGCCAGCCGGACGCCGACTGGTCCAGCACCAGCGGCATGCCGCCCGCCAACACCCGGCTGCACGTCACGGTCGTCGACCACACCCAGGACGTGGGCGTGACCGCGTCGCTGGCCCGGGCGCTGTCCTACTACGCCGCCAAGTCCGGCCACGCGCAGGCCAAGCAGACCGCCAAGGACCTGCTGGACGCGCTGTGGCAGCACCAGGACGCCAAGGGCGTGTCGGTGCCGGAGGCCAAGGCCGACTACAAGCGGGTCGCCGACCCGGTGTACGTGCCGCCGGGCTGGACCGGCACCATGCCCAACGGCGACCCGATCGACTCCAACTCCACCTTCATGTCCATCCGGTCGTTCTACAAGAGCGACCCCGACTACGAGCGCGTGTGGGCGTACGCCACGGGCGCCAGCTCCACGGTGCCGGTGTTCAACTACCACCGGTTCTGGGCCCAGGCGGACGTCGCGATGGCGATGGCCGACTACGGCGGCCTGTTCAACGAGTGACGCGCTGAGCCTCCGGTAGGGACGATGGGCGGGGCCGCACGGCTCCGCCCATCGTCTGCGTTCAGTGGTGGATGCGGCGGCCGCTGATCTCCGTGGGGACCATGCGGATGTGCGCCCCGCGTTCGCCGCCCGGCCACGGCCGGACGCGCGCGACCGTGGCGCACTCCTCGTCCGACAGCTGCCGGGCGCCGCCGCGCAGCATGACGCTCCACCCTTCGTGCCGCTCCTCGTCGATCCGGTCGACCTCGAAGGCGATCCGCACCTGCGCGCCGCGCAGCGCCGTGCGCAGGACGGTGTTGAGCCGGCCCGCGATGGCGGTGCGGAACAGCACCGCGCCGTCGTCCATGACGTAGTTCACCGGGATCACGGCGGGCCCCTCGCCGTCGTTGAAGGCGACCCGGCCCACCCCGCCCGGCGCGACCAGCCGAAGGCACTCCTCGCGGTCCAGCTCCTCCAGGACGGCCTCCTCGCCGCCCGAGCCCGTTGCCGTGTTCATCGCTCTCTCCTGGGTAGCGCGATCGCGTGGTACCAGCTAGGCGTTCCCAGATCGGGCCCGTCCACCCGGGACGAAGGTCGGCGCGGCGGGGGCGGTTCAGCCCTTCCGGGCCGGACCCGCGGCCCGGTACGCCTCGAGGAGCTGCGCCTCGGCGTCGTCGAGGTAGGCGCGCAGCTCGCGTTCGGCGGCCCGGACGTCGCCGCCGAGGATCAGTTCGGTGAGCAGCCGGTTGCGCCGCAGGTAGGGCTCGTGGAACTCGCGGGCCGAGACCATCTCGTGGAAGCTGAGGCGCAGCTCGGTCAGCGTCCGGTACAGCATCTCGTTCACCCGGGGGCTGCCGACCAGGCCGCCGACGGCCTCGTGGAAGCGGATGTCGGCGGCGCCGACCTCCGACCAGCGGCCCTGCTCGGCGGCGCGTTCGCCGCGCGACACCGCCGCCTCCAGGCGGGCCAGGGCTTCGGGCGGCGCCGTGGGGGCGGCGCGCACGCCCTCGCACTCCAGGATCCGCCGCACCCGGTACAGGTCGACCACGTCCTCCGGGGTGACGTGGCGGACGAAGACGCCGCGGTTGAACTCGTGCACCAGCAGCCGCTCCTCGACGAGCATCCGGAAGGCCTCGCGCAGGGTGTTGCGCGACACGTTGGTGAGCTGGTGCAGCTGCTGCTCCGACAGCCGCTCGCCGGGCCGCAGCAGCCCGTCGATGATCTGCTCGCGCAGCATGCCGGCGACGCGGGCCGCCGTGCTGGAGCGGGCCAGGTCCGCGCGCGCCGCCTCGATGTGGGCGATCCACCGCTCCTTCGTCCGGTCCTCCGCCTGGTCCTGCGCCCGATCCTGCGCCCGACCCTGCGCCTGGTCCCGCACGGGCATCGCGCTCCCTTCCCCGGTTGAAACGTCGCCGTGACCGACGAGAAACGGTGCACCGCCAGAGTAGCCCGGAGTGAGGGATTGAAGGATTCGAGGATTGGGGGATTGCTGGATTGTTCAACAATCCGTACCCTGCGGGAAAGTCGGAACGTCCCAAGGGGAAGCCATGACCGACCCGAGCAGCACACGGCAGGCCGCTCCCGCCTCCCGGACACCGGCGCGCGGCGCACTCGTCGGAGCCGTCTTCCTGATGGCGACCAGCGCCATCGGACCGGGGTTCATCACCCAGACCACCGCGTTCACCGCCGAGCTCGGCGCCGCGTTCGCGTTCGCGATCCTGGTGTCGGTGCTCGTCGACATCGCGATCCAGCTGAACGTCTGGCGCGTCGTCGGCGTGTCCGGACGGCGCGCCCAGGACCTGGCCAACGACGTGGCCCCCGGCGCCGGGTACCTGCTGGCCGGCCTCGACGTGTTCGGGGGCCTGGTGTTCAACATCGGCAACGTGGCGGGCTGCGCGCTCGGCCTGAACGCGCTGCTCGGCCTCGATGTCAAGATCGGCGGCGCGGTGTCCGCGGCGCTGGCCATCGCGATCTTCTTGAGCCGGCGGGCCGGGGTCGCCATGGACCGCATCGTGGTCGTGCTCGGCGGCGTCATGATCGCCCTGACGCTGTACGTCGCCGTGGCGTCCGGGCCGCCGCTGGGCGACGCGCTGCGGCAGACCGTGCTGCCCGAGGAGGTCCGCTTCCTCACGATCACCACGCTGATCGGCGGCACCGTGGGCGGCTACATCGTCTACGCCGGCGCGCACCGCATGATCGAGTCGGGGCTGCGCGGCGCCGAGAACGTCCGCGGCATCACCCGCAGCTCCGTCACCGGCATCCTCATCACCGGGCTCATGCGGGCCCTGCTGTTCCTCGCCGTGCTCGGCGTGGTCGCCGGCGGGACCGAGCTCGCCGCCGACAACCCCGCCGCGTCGGCGTTCGAGCACGCCGTCGGGGAGACCGGGCTGCGCCTGTTCGGCCTGATCATGTGGTCGGCGGCCGTCACCTCCGTGATCGGCGCGTCCTACACCTCCGTGTCGTTCCTGGTGTCCTTCTCCCCCTGGATCGAGCGCAACCGCGGCCGCCTGGTCGTGGCGTTCATCGTCGCCTCCACGCTGATCTACCTGGCCCTCGGCAAGACCCCGGTGACGCTGCTGATCCTCGCGGGCGCGCTGAACGGGCTCATCCTGCCGGTCGGGCTGGGCGTGCTGCTGTGGGCGGCGGCCCGCCGCCGCGACCTGCTCGGCGGCTACCGCTACCCGGTCTGGCTGCTGGCGCTGGGCTGCCTGGCCTGGGTGCTCACCCTCTACCTGGGCTACAACTCCCTGACCGGGATCGCCGATCTGTGGAGCTGACCGCATGCGCATCCTGCCCAGCGGAGACGCCGCGGTGATCGTCGCCGACGTCGGCGACGCGAGCGGTCCGCTCGCCGCGCTCGCCGCGCGGCCGCCGCGCGGCGTGGTCGACCTGGTGCCGGCGCCGCGGACGCTCATGCTCGTGCTGGACCCGTCCGCCGTGGACGCCGAGGAGGCGGTCGCCGCCGTGCGCGGCGTCCGCCTCCCGGCGCCCCCGGCGGGGGCGGTGCGCGTGCCGGTCGTCTACGACGGCGCCGACCTGCGCGACGTGGCCGACCTCACCGGGCTGACCCCCGGGCAGGTGATCGAGGCCCGCACCGGCACGCCCTGGACGGTGGCCTTCGACGGTTCCGCGCCCGGTTTCGGGTACCTGACCGGGGGAGACCCGCGGCTGCGCGTCCCCCGCCGCGGCGCGTCCCGCCGCCGCGTACCCGCGGGGGCGGTCGGGCCGGCCGGGCCGTTCAGCGGCGTCTGCCCGATGGAGGCGCCGGGCGGCCGGCTGCTGATCGGCCGCACCGACCCGTCCCTCCTCCCGGGCGCGCTCCGGCCGGGCGTGCAGGTCCACTTCACCCGGAGGCATCCATGACGAACCCTGCGGCGCTTTCGCCCGACGAGGCCCGCGCCCTGTTCCGGGACGGCCTGCGCACCCCCACCGCGGGCTGGTGCGCGGGCTGGACCCAGGCCAACCTTCTCGCCGTCCCCCGCGACCACGCCTACGACTTCCTGCTGTTCGCCCAGCGCAACCCCAAGCCGTGCCCCGTGCTGGACGTGACCGAGCCGGGGGAGGTCTCCTGCGCGCTGTTCTGCGGCGACCTGCGCACCGACCTGCCCGCCTACGTCGTCTACGAGGACGGCGAACCGGTCGCCGAGGTGACCGACGCGTCCGGCGTGTGGCGCGACGACCTGGTGGCCTTCCTGATCGGCTGCAGCTTCACCTTCGAGAGCGCGCTGCTGGCCGCCGGGGTGCCCGTCCGGCACGTCGAGCAGGGCCGCAACGTCCCCATGTACCGGACGAACCGCCCGTGCCGCCCGGCCGGCGCCATCGGCGGGCCGCTGGTGGTGTCGATGCGGCCCGTCCCGGCGCACCAGGTCGCCGACGCGGTCCGGGTGACGGCGCGTTACCCGGCCGTGCACGGCGCCCCCGTCCACGTCGGCGGCCCCGCCGCGCTCGGCATCGCCGACCTCGGCGCCCCCGACTTCGGCGACGCGGTCGAGGTGCGCCCCGGCGAGGTCCCCGTCTTCTGGGCCTGCGGCGTCACGCCCCAGGCGGCGGTGATGGCGTCGAAGCCGCCGTTCGCGATCGGCCACGCGCCCGGCCACATGGCGATCACCGACGCCCGCGACGCCGACTTCCTCGTGCCCTGACCGCCGACGACGGTCCCGGTGCCGGTCCTCGAGCCGCGATCGGCCCGGTCCGAGGGGCGGCACCGGGACGCGCGCGGATCATCCGGCGATGTCGCCGTAGACGATGCCGCGGCCGTTGGTGCCCAGGTAGACGCGGCCGTAGACGCGCGGGTCGCCGGTCAGGGCCTCGCCCGCGTTGCCGTACTGGTGCCGGTCGTCGTTGACGCGCACCCAGGTGGCGCCGGTGTCGTCGGAGCGGAACACGCCGGTGACGCCGCCGACGGTGCCGACCAGGTAGAGCGCGTGGTACGAGCGGCCGGGCGCGGCCTTGCCGAACCCGACGTTCACGGCATCGGACACGCCGGAGACCTTGGTGAACGAGGCCCCCGAGTCGGTGGAGCGGAACAGGCCGGTGTCGCCGGCGAGCCAGATGTCGCCCTCGCGGCCGGGGACGGCCTTGAACTTCGCCGACGACGGCAGCCCGGTCGCGGCGGTCTGCGCGAACGACGCGCCGCCGTCGGTGCTGACGTAGAACCGGCCGTTGGAGAACGCGTAGAACGTGCGGGGGTTGACGCGGTCGGACTCGACCACGGCGTTGGCGGGCACGCCCAACGACCGCGACCACGCGTTGCCGAAACCGGTCGAGTACACCACCGGCTGGCCGCTGTCGCCGGGGGCCCAGACGAAGCGGCTCCCGTCGGCCGACGCCGCGACCGTGCCGCCCTTGTTGACGCCGTCCGGCTCGGTGCCCTGGAACCAGTTCGCGCCGCCGTCGGTGGAGAAGGCGACGTGGCTGTCGCCGGGCCGGTCGGCGTCGGTGAAGTCGCCCGCCCGCACCATCACCGAGGGGTTGTTCTCGGCGTAGTCCAGGCTCGTGGTGCTGGTGAACGACGGCCGCACGAACATCATCGGCGGGACGGCGTCCAGGTCGTCGTGCCGGAAGCCGCCGAGGTCGCCCAGGGCGCTGACCAGCGGAGGCCCGGACGGCGGGCTGGCCAGGTCGAGCACGGCGGTCTCCTCCAGCCCCGCGACCATCGGCCGGATGGTGATCTGGCCTCCGGAGTCCCACCGGGTCAGGTCCTCGGTGCCGTAGATGGTGGCGCCCGTCCCGTACAGCATCCGGTCGGAGTCGAACGGGTCGATCTCCAGCGACTCGGTCATCCAGCCGAGCTTCGGCGTGACCTCGGGCGGCGACGGGTTGGTGCCGAACGTCAGCCACGGCACGGACGAGATGTCCATCCGGTAGCGGAAGGTGCGCTCGGGGTAGCTCGCCCAGTCCCAGATCCGCGTCCACGTCCGACCGCCGTCGGTGCTCCGGAAGAAGATGACGTCCGGCCACCAGGAGATCTGCGTGGCGACCATGAGGGTGCCGGGGCGCTGCCGGTCGACGGTCAGGCCGCTGTAGCCGAAGTAGGCGTCGGGGCTGTCCGACGGGACGGGGCTGATCCGGGTCCACTCGGACGTCCGCGTGTCGAGCTTCCACACGTCGCCCTTGCCGCCGCTGTACGGGCCTGCGGTGTCGGAGGTGGCGATGTAGAGCGCGTGGCTCGCCGCGTCCAGCACCCCCTTGTGCGCGATGTAGCCGGTCGGCTGCCCGGGGACGCGTTCCCACGTGGCGCCCGCGTCGGTGCTGCGGTAGACGGTGTTCTCCTTGTCTGCGACGCCGACGTAGATGGTGCGGGTGGGGCTGCCCGCGGTGCCCGTGCTCTCGTCGAACGTCACCCACACCACGCCGGGGCGGTGGCTCTCGTACCCGTTGGGGTCGGACGGGTTGTCGCTGTAGTCGCCCGGGTTGGGGAAGGAGGACACCTTCGACCAGGTGACGCCCCGGTCGGTGCTGCGCCACAGCCCGTTGCCCTCGGGCGCGCCGAGGTAGAGCACCCGGTTGTCGTTGGGGTCGACGGCGAGCCGCTCGCCCATGCCGCGTCCGGGCATGTTGCCGCCGAGTTTGAACGGCAGCGGCGTGACCTGCCATGTCTCGCCCCGGTCGGACGACCGCAGGATCGCGCCGTTGTTGGGGTCCCAGCCGTTGGTGTACATCCCGGCGGCCACGTAGACGCGGTCGGCGTCCACCGGGTCGGCGGCCAGACTGACCACGCCGTTGTAGCCCCACCGGTCCCAGCCGACCCAGTCCAGCAGCGGGATCCAGCGGCGGGACGACTGGTCCCAGCGGTAGGCGCCGCCGATGTCGGTGCGGGCGTAGATCAGGTTGCGCTCCTTGCGGCTGAAGACGATCCCCGGGACGAAGCCGCCGCCGGCGATCCGCGCGTTCCGCCACGTGTAGGTCTCGGCGGCCGCCGCGGGCCGGGCGGCGGCCGGCGCCGGGACGGCCAGGGGCGCGGCGGTCAGCGCGAGCGCGGCCAGCAGGGTCGCCGCGCGGCGGGGTCGGCCGTGCCCTTGCCCTCGTCTTCTTCCTCGCATCGGGGCCTCCTCGTGACGGGGTCGCCCCCGGAGCGTGATCGAAGCGCTTCGACGCCGTCAAGGAAAAGCCCCTTCCGGACGCCGTCTTTCATGAGACGTCCTTTCAGGGGGGGCGCGTCAGCGGGCCAGGGCGGCGGCTCCGGCGCCGGTCAGGACGGTGTCGTCCTGCGGGGTGTGGATCCGCGCGCACAGCACGTCGCGGTAATGCCGCTCGATCGGGTTGCGCCGCGACAGCCCGGGATTGCCGATCAGCGACAGACCGATCTCCACGGACCGGACGGCGTTGCCGGTCACGGTGTGCTTGGCCAGCGCGGCGCCGTCCGCGTCGTGCTCGTCGCGGGCGGCGGCGGCCAGCAGGGCGCGGTTGGCGGCGAGCAGCGCCTCGATCCGCCCCACGGCGGCCTGGAAGCGCGGCAGCGCGGCCAGCGGACGCCCCAGGTTGGCGGGGGTGCGCTCGTTGAGGTAGCCGACCAGCCAGTCGCGGGCGGCGCGGGCCACCCCGTCGTAGACCGCGCTGATCAGCAGCGCGTTCCACGCCGGGAACGCGCCGCCGGGACGGGGCGGCCGCGCGGACGCGGGCTCGACGTCCACCGCGTGGTCGGCCGGGACCCGCACGCCGTCCAGGACCACGTCGTCGCTGCGGGTGGCGCGCATGCCCAGGTGGTCCCAGGTGCGTTCGACGCGGACGCCGGGGACCCGCGACGGCACCAGGAACGACCCGACCGCGGGCTCGGGATCGTCGGTGCGCGCCCACACCAGCAGCCAGCTCAATCCGGGTGCGCCGGTCGAGTAGATCTTGCGGCCGCGCAGCGTCCACCCGTCGCCGTCGCGGGCGGCCGTGGTCGCGGGCAGGCCGCCGCGGGCGGGCGTGCCGAGGTCGGGTTCCACGCGCAGCGCGTTGATCAGCGCGACGCCGTCCAGCGAGCTGCGCCGCACCCGGCGCCGCACCTCGGCGGTCATGCCGGTCTGGTCGCCGACCCGCAGCGTGACACCACCACCACGGCGAGGCCGAGACGGCGATCTACGTGGTGTCCGGGCACCCGGTGTTCGTGTTCGCCGAAGGCGACCGCGAGGTCCGGGTGGAGACCGAGCCCGGCGACTACGTGTTCGTCCCGCCCTACGTCCCGCACCGGGAGGAGAACCCGTCCCCGGACGAGGAGGCGGTCGTGGTGATCGCCCGCAGCACGCAGGAGGGCATCGTCGTCAACCTGCCCAGCCTGTGGGCCGAGGTGGAACGGCCGCCGCGGACCTGACGCGGGGCGGCGTCGATCGAGGGCCGGCGCCTGCCTCAGACCTCCGTGCCGTCCAGCGGGCGGTACTCGAACCAGTCGAAGTCGGCGACGTTGTCGGGGTCGGGGCCGGACGCGTACATGCCGACGTAGACGCCGGTGAAACCGCCCGCCGTCTGGGTGTTGAGCATGCGCCCGTCGAACGGCTCGCCCAGGGGCTCCCACCGGCCGGGGCGGGTGGCGAAGCGCGCCTGGTAGTCCTGCCCGTGGGCCTCGAAACCCAGCCAGACCCGGCCGGGCGCGGGCGCGTGCACGGCGAGCACCGTGTCCCGCCCGCCCTCGCGGCGGACGAGGCGCAGCCCGTCGGCGGTGGACACCAAGAGCACGTGGAACTCGTGGTTGAGGACCAGGGCGAGTCCCGCCTGCTCGCCCGGCCGGCGCGGTGTGAACTCCATGGCCGCGAACGCGGCGAAGTCCATGTGCTGCTGGCGCCGTCCGACGAACGCCGGGTTGGCGAGGTCCGCGAGCGTGTGGCGGCGCGGCCGCAGCCGCAGGTGGCCGGGCCGGTCGGTCAGGCTCCACCACTGTTCGCGCGGCGTGCGCAGCATGTTCCAGCACGGCGCCAGTTCCGGGGCGTCGAAGTGGTCGCAGGCCGGGGCGGCGGGCCACCGGTGCTCGGGAAGCGAGGGTGCTTCGTGGACGGCCTCGACCGGCCCCGCCACGGGCCAGCCGTCCTCCCAGCGGACGGGCGTCAGGAACGTCTCGCGGCCGAGGTTGCAGTAGTAGCCCCCGTACGGACGCCAGGCCAGCAGCACCATCCACCATTCGCCGTCGGGGGTGTCGACCAGGTCGGCGTGGCCCGTGCCCACGATCGGATAGTCCAGGCCGAGGTGCCGGTGCGTCAGCACGGGGTTGCGCGGGTTGCCCTCGTAGGGGCCGGTGACGGTGTCGGAGCGGGCGACCATCACCGCGTGGTCGTGGAAGGTGCCGCCTTCGGCCGTCAGCAGCACGTACCGGCCGTCGATCTTGTAAAGGTGGGGGGCCTCCGGCCAGATCGCGTTCTTGACCGCGCCCTCCCAGATCACGTGTTCGGGCCCGGTCAGGCGCAGGGTCGCGGGGTCGAACTCGCGCAGCCAGATCTGGCACCCGTCGTTGAGCTCCCCGGTCGTCAAGGGCCGGGTCGCGGTGAACCACGCGCGTCCGTCGTCGTCGAAGAACAGGGACGGGTCGATGCCCGAGCCCTCCAGCCAGGTCGGCTCCGACCAGGGCCCGGCCGGGTCCGTCGCGGTCACCACGAAGTGGCCGGGCCCGTCGACCAGCGTGCACACCACGTAGAAGACGCCGTCGTGGTGGCGGATCGTCGGCGCGTACAGCCCGGCCGACGGGCGGATCCCGTCGAGGTCGAGCTGGGACGGCCGGTCCAGGACGTGCCCGAGCGGCCGCCAGTGCACCAGGTCGCGGCTGTGGTACACCGGCAGGCCGGGGAACCACTCGAACGTGGAGGTCACCAGGTAGTAGTCGGCGCCGACCCGGCAGACGGACGGGTCGGGGTGCACGCCCGGCAGGATCGGGTTGCGGAAGGTTCTCGACGGATTCACAGCGGGATCACCTCGACGGGGACGGTCAGGACACGGTCGGGGCCGAGCTCGCGCCGCGGACCCTCAAGGGTGAACGATCCGCGCAGCGGCAGGTCCTCGCTGGACCGCCCCACGAGCACCTCGATGACACCCGGCTCGACGACGCGGGTCATGTCGGGGCCGGTGAACGAGGTGCGGTCGGCGTGCACCGTGAACTCCACCCGCACGGCCTGCCCCGGCTCGATGCGCGTCTTGGCCCATCCGGCCAGCCAGCGCGTGGGCCGCACGACCGACGCCACCGGGTCGGCCAGGTAGAGCTGGACGACCTCCGTGCCGGCCCGGTCGCCCGCGTTGCGCACGACCGCGCTGACCCGCACCGACCCGTCGGTCGCCGCGACAGGGTCGACGGTGAGCTCCTCGTAGGCGAACCGCGTCCAGCTCAGCCCGTGCCCGAACGGGAACAGCGGCGTGGAGTCCACCGTGCTCCACTGGTGCGGGGAGTCCAAGCGGGACCGCAGGTACACGACCGGGGCGCCGTAGGGCCTGCGCGGCATGCTCACCGGGAGCCGTCCCCGGGGCTCGACGCGTCCGGTGAGGACGCCCGCCAGAGCCGCGCCGCCCTCCTCGCCGGGGAAGAACGCCTGGACGACCGCCGCGGCGCGGTCCGCGATGCCGCCCAGCGCGTACGGGCGTCCCGACAGCATCACCACGACGGTCGGCGTCCCGGTGGCGAGGACGGCCTCGGCGAGTTCGGCCTGCCGCCCCGGCAGCTCCAGGGTCTCGGCGTCGCAGCCCTCGCCGGACGTGCCGCGTCCGAACATCCCGGACAGGTCGCCCAGCGCCAGCACGCACACCTCGGCGTCCCGCGCGGCGGCGACGGCGTCGGCGATCTCGCCGTCCTCGGCGTCCAGCACGCCGCCGCCCGGAACGACGCGCAGGTCGGCGAACTCCTCGCGCAGCGCGTCGGCCAGGGTCGGGAACTCCACGCCCAGCGGCAGGTCCGGATCCGACCGGCCGACGTGGTTGGGGAACGCGTAGCAGCCCATCATCCCGTACCGCTCGTCGGCCAGCGGACCGACCAGAGCGACCCGGGCGTCCCGGCGCAGCGGCAGCGCGCCGTCGTCGGCGAGCAGGACGATCGACTCCTCGGCCAGCCGCCGCGCCAGCCGGCGGTGCGCGGGCGGGTCGAACGACAGCGCGCCGTCCGCCGGCTCCTCGGGGTCGGCGGGCTCCTCGGGTTCGAACCCGTCCAGCAGGCCCAGCTCCGCCTTGAGCGTGAGGACCCGCGCCGCGGCCCGGTCGAGCAGCTCCTCGGGCACGTCGCCCTTGCGCACCGCCTCCACCAGCGGCTCGCCGTAGCAGCGCGCCGACGGCAGCTCGATGTCGATGCCGGCCTTCAGCGCGCGCGCCGCCGCCTCCGCGCGCGACCCGGCCACCCCGTGCCGCGTCTGCAGGAAGGAGATGCTGAAGTAGTCGGCCACCACCACCCCGGTGAAGCCGAGCTCGTCGCGCAGCAGCCGGGTCAGCAGCCGCTCGTCGGCCGCGGCGGGGACGCCGTCGACGTCGGTGTAGGAGTTCATGACGGCCCGGGGGCGCCCCTCGCGCAGCGCCATGACGAACGGCTCCAGCAGCACGTCGGCGACCTCGCGCGGCCCGGCGGCTGTCGGGGCCATGTTGCGCGCGTCCCGCGACGCCGAATACCCGACGAAGTGCTTGAGCGTGGCGACGATCCCGGAGCTCTCCAGACCCTTCACATACGCGGTGCCGATGGTCCCGACCAGGTAGGGGTCCTCGCCGATGCATTCCTCGGTGCGGCCCCAGCGGGCGTCGCGCACCACGTCCAGCACGGGCGCGAGCCCCTGGTGGACGCCGGCGCGCCGCATCGACGCGGCGATCGCGGCGGCCATCTCGCGCACCAGGTCGGGGTCGAAGCTGGCGCCCCACGCGGGCGGGCTGGGGAACACCGTGGCCTGCCAGGTCATGAAGCCGGTCAGGCACTCCTCGTGCGCGATGGCCGGCAGCCCGAACCGGTTGGCGGACGCGACCACGCGCTGCAGCTCCTGCAGCCGGGCGGCGCCCTCGGCGGGGGCGACCGGCGCCGTGCCGAACACGCGCGTCAGCTGCCCCAGCCCCGACCGGGCCTGCTCGTCGAGCGCCTGCGGCCGGTCGCCGGGCAGGGGCTCGTCGGCGTCGTCCTCGTGCGGCGCCACCGGGGCCCCGGGCTCGGCGGGCATCGCCCAGAACGAGCCGAGCTGGCCGGCCTTCTCCTCCACGGTCATCCGGGCGAGCAGGTCGGCGACGCGGTCGGCGATGGGCAGCCGGGGGTCGCGCCAGGGTGCGCTGTCCACGCCCGCGTTGTGCGGGAGCGCTTCCGTCATGAGTCCTCCGAGGGATGCGTGGGGGTGCGTCGGCGCCCGCGCGCGGCACGGCGGGACGGTGCGGGCGTTCGGCGGTCAGGGCGAGGGGGTCGACAAGGGCGCTCGAACGGCGGCGGTCGAACGCGTCGGTCGGACGGGAACGGGCGTGCGGTCGGACGTGCGGTCGGACGGGCGGGGGCGAACGGGCAGGGCCGGACGGGGCCGGCGGACGGGCCGAGGGGGCGGCCGGATCCGGACAGGGCGGACCGGCCGCCGGCGGCGGTCAGGCGGTCGGGGGCGGCGCGGTGGAGTGCCGCACGCGCAGCTCGGTGGCCAGCTCCACGCGCGGGCTCAGCAGCGGCCGGCCGTCCAGCAGCTGCAGCAGCTTGCTGGCGGCGGTCCGGCCCATCTCCTCCAGCGGCTGGCGGACGGTGGTCAGCGGGGGCGACATCCATTCGCACATCGGCAGGTCGTCGAAGCCGACCACGCTGAGGTCCTCGGGGATGCGCAGCCCGGCCTGCCGGGCGGCCTCGTAGGCGCCCATGGCCTGCTCGTCGCTGCCCGCGAAGATCGCGGTCGGCCGTTCGGGCAGTTCCAGCAGCTCGCGGGTGCGGGCGAAGCCGCCGCGGTGCCGGAAGTCGCCGTAGCGGATCAGCTCCCGGTCGACCTCGATCCCGGCCCGCTCCAGCGCGGTGCGGTAGCCGTCCACCCGGGCCTGGGTGCACAGCATGTCGGCCGGGCCGCCGATCATCGCGATCCGGCGGTGGCCGAGCTCCAGCAGGTGCTCGGTCGCGGCCAGGCCGCCCGCCCAGTTGGTGGCGCCGACGCTGGCGATGTCGGCGTCGGGCAGGTTGACCGGGTCGACCAGCACCAGCCCGACCCCGGCGCGTTCCAGCTGGCGGCGCTGCTGGCGGGTCATCCGGGAGGTCACCAGGATCACCCCGTCGCTGTGGTGCAGCGCGGGCAGGTTCTGCCAGCTCGGCGGGCGGGCGTCGTCGTCGCGGACGAGGGAGACCACCACGCCGATGCCGCGCTCGGCGCACTCGGCCTCCACGCCGCGCAGGATCTCCACCGCCCACGGGCTGTCCAGCCCGGCCAGCACCAGGTCGATCAGCCCGGACCGGCGGGCGCGCCGCCCGCCGCCGGGACCGGCGTAGTTGTGCGTGCGCAGCAGCGCCTCGACCCGCTCGCGGGTCGCCGGAGCCACGTCGGTGCGGCCGTTGAGCACCTTGGAGACCGTGGCGGGGGACACCCCTGCCTCCGACGCGATCAGCGCGAGGGTCGGACGGGACGGCTGGTCGGACATGGGCGCTCCTCCCCGATGGACGATTGCGAACAGTATCGCAATCTTTCGATGTCCAACAGTCCCCGTTGCCTGCTTATCCCATGGGTCGGGTTGAGGTCTTGACCACAAGAAGGCCCTTACTTAGAGTTCCTCGGCAACACCACATATCGCAGGATTTCGAAAAGTTTCGAAGACGGGCGGGGAGCCGCCCGTCTCGAACTCACCTGTCTCGAATCCACCTGTCGCAAGCCCGACCCACCCCCGAGCCCAGGAGGACCGATGGGCACCTCACAGCTCTCCCGCCGCACGTTCCTGGCCGCCGCCGGGCTGGCCGGTCTGTCCGTCCCCCTTCTCAACGCCTGCGGCGGCTCCGGCTCGTCGGACAAGAACATCGAGTGGTGGAACATCGCCACCACCGAGCCCGGCAAGACCCTGTGGAGGCAGGCCGTCCAGGAGTTCCAGGCCGCGCACGAGGGCGTCACCATCAAGCAGAACTCGATGGAGAACGACGCCTACAAGTCGAAGATGACCGCGCAGACCGCCTCCGGGAAGCTGCCGGACATCTTCCACACCTGGGGAGGCGGCGTGCTCAAGCAGCAGGTCGACGCCGGGCTGGTGCGGGACATCACCGACGACGTCGCCTCCTGGATCAACGACCTGTCGCCGATCGCGCGGCAGGCGTACCAGTTCGACGGCAAGACCTACGCCGTCCCCTACGACATCGGCATGGTGGGGTTCTGGTACAACAAGGCGCACTTCGAAAAGGCCAAGATCGAAAAGCCGCCCGCCACCTGGGGCGAGTTCCTGGAGGCCGTCCGCAAGCTCAAGGCCGCCGGCATCACCCCGATCGCGCTGGCCGGCAAGGAGAAGTGGCCCGGCCACTACTACTGGGCCTACCTGGCCATCCGGGTCGGGGGAGTGGCCGCCGTGCAGGAGGCCGCCAAGACCAACGACTTCACCGCCGACCCGTTCGTGCAGGCCGGACGGCACCTGAAGGAGCTGGTCGACCTGCAGCCCTTCCAGAACGGCTTCCTCGGCGCCAGCTACCCGTCGACCAACGGGCAGGCCGCGCTGATGGGCAACGGCAAGACCGCCATGGAGCTGATGGGGCAGTGGGCGCCCAACGTGCAGAAGGAGATGGGCAAGGGGCTCGGTGACGACCTGGGCTTCTTCCCGTTCCCCGCCGTCGAGGGCGGCAGCGGCGCGGTGACCGAGGTGTTCGGCGGCGGTGGCGGCAACGCGATCGCCCGCGACGGCTCGGACACGGCCATCGAGTTCCTGAAGTTCTTCGCCTCGGTCGAAAACGATCGAAAGCGCGTCGCGTCCGGCGCCTACCTGCCCATCACCAAGGGCGCGGAAAGCGCGATCAAGGACCCCAACCTCAGGACCGTGTGGGAGACCCTCAACAAGGCGACCGGCTTCCAGCAGTACTTCGACCAGGCGTTCCCGCCCGCCGTCGGCCAGGAGGTCAACGACCAGACGGCCGCCCTGATCGCCGGCAAGGCCACGCCGGAGCAGGTGGCGCAGGCCGTGACCCGGGCCGCCAAGGGCCAGTGAGCGCGCCGATGACCGTCTCGGTCCGCAAGTCCCCTCCCGGCTCGGACGCGGCGGCGCCGCCCGCCCGGCAGCGCCGCGTCCGAGCCGGGCGCCGCCGCCTGCGCGAGCGGGCCACGATCGTCGGGTTCCTGCTGCCCGCGCTGGCGCTGTTCGCGGCCCTGGTCCTGGTGCCGATCCTGTTCGCCCTCTACACCAGCCTGTTCCGCTGGGGCGGGTTCGGCTGGCCGGACGACTTCGTCGGCCTGGAGAACTTCGTCAAGCTGTTCAAGGACGAGGTGTTCCTCGGCGACCTGTGGCGCGGGTTCGTCCTCATCGCGCTGTCGGTCGTCGTCCAGCTGCCGTTCGCGCTGGCCATGGCCGTGCTGCTCAACCAGAACCTGCGCGGCCGCGCGTTCTACCGGCTGCTGTTCTTCGCGCCGTACGTGCTGTCGGAGGTGATCACCGGTGTGCTGTTCACCATGATCTTCGCCCCCGACAGCGGCCTGGCCGACCACATCATGGACCTGATCGGACTGGGCGACCTCGGCATCACCTGGTTCGCCTCGTCCGACACCGTGCTCATCACCCTGTTCCTGGTGATGACGTGGAAGTACTTCGGCTTCCACATGATCCTCTACCTGGCCGGGCTGCAGAGCATCCCCAAGGACGTGCTGGAGGCCGCCGCGATCGACGGGGCCGGCCCCTGGCAGCGGTTCCGGCACGTCACCCTGCCGCTGCTCGGCCCGACCATCCGGATCAGCGTGTTCCTGTCGGTGATCGGCGCGATCCAGCTGTTCGACCTGGTGTGGGTGACCACCGCGGGCGGGCCGGTGCACGCCTCGGAGACCATGGCCGTGACGATGTTCCAGTTCGGCTTCAAGCGCTACCAGGTCGGCTACGCCAGCGCGATCAGCGTCGTGATGTTCCTGATCAGCTTCGTCTTCGCGCTCTTCTACCAGCGCTACGTCCTGCGCCGCGACCTGGAGGGCGCCGTCACCAGCATGCGAGGCCGCCGATGACCCCCACCGCCGTCGAGTCCCGCTCCCCCCGGATCTGGTCCTGGCTGCGCGGGCTGTCCATGCACGCGATCATCTGGGTGGTCGGGGCGGCGATCGTCGTCCCGCTGCTGTACGGGCTGGTGTCGGGGTTCAAGGACACCAGCGAGCTGTCCAGCAACCCGTTCGGCCCGCCCCGCCACTGGGTCACCGAGAACTACACCGACCTGCTGCAGTCGGGCGCGTTCTGGCGGCAGATCGCCAACAGCACCGGGATCGCGCTGGCCACCGCGCTGGTCACCGTCGCGGCGTCGGCGATGGCGGCGTACGTGTTCGCCCGCTTCGCCTTCCGCGGCCGCGAGGTGGTGTTCACGCTGTTCACGATCGGGCTGATGTTCCCGTTCGCGGTCGCGATCCTGCCGCTGTTCATCATGCTGCGCACGTTCGGGCTGCTGGAGAACCCGCTCGGCGTGGTCCTGCCGCAGGCCGCCTTCGGCCTGCCCATGACGATCATCATCCTGCGCGGCTTCTTCCGGAACGTCCCCGGCGAGCTGGAGGAGGCGGCCATCATCGACGGCTGCAGCGCGTTCGGGTTCTTCTGGCGGATCCTGCTGCCGATGGCCCGGCCCGCGCTCGCCACCGTCACGGTGCTCGCCATCGTGACGAGCTGGAACAACTTCTTCCTCCCGCTGCTGGTGTTCACCGAGCCGGACTGGTGGACGATCCCCGTCGGCGTCCAGCAGTTCAAGGGGCAGTACGCCGAGGACACCGCCCGCATCCTGGCCTACGTGGTGCTCGCCATGGCGCCCGCCCTGGCCTTCTACACCGTCGCCGAACGCCAGCTGATCGGCGGTCTGACCGCCGGCGCGACGAAAGGCTGAAGCTCCCATGAACGGACGAACGGACTCGACCACCCCTTCGAGTAAGCGCTTGCCCATCGGTCGTCCGCGCCGGATCGCCACCGTGCTCACGGCCGCCGCCTGCCTGGGCGCCGTGACCGCCGTCCCGGCCCAGGCCGCCGCGACCGGCGGCAGCGTGCGCTTCTCGGACCGGTTGCAGCCGATCGACGGGTTCGGGATCTCCATCGCGTTCCAGCGGGCCACCCTGATCCGCGGCGCGCGCGGCCTGTCGCCCGAGAAGGGCCGCGAGGTGATGGACCTGCTGCTCAGCAAGGACAAGGGCGCGGGCCTGTCCATCATCCGGCTGGGCATCGGCTCCTCCGCCGACGACGTGTACGACCACATGAAGTCGATCCAGCCCGAGGACCCCGGAGGCCCGGACGCGCCGCCCAAGTACGTGTGGGACGGCGACGACGGCGGGCAGGTCTGGTTCGCCAAGGAGGCCAAGAAGTACGGCGTGACGCGGTTCTACGCCAACGCCTGGAGCGCCCCCGCCTACATGAAGACCAACGGCGACGACGCCAACGGCGGCTACCTGTGCGGCCTGTCCGGGACGGACTGCGAGAGCGGCGACTGGCGCAAGGCGTACGCGAAGTACCTCGTCAAGTTCGCCGAGTTCTACAAGAAGGAAGGCATCCGCATCAGCGACCTCGCCTTCACCAACGAGCCCGACTACACGGCGAGCTACGCGTCCATGCTCTTCACCCCCGCCCAGGCGGTCGAGTTCACCAAGATCCTCGGCCCGGTCGCCCGCAAGGCGGGGCTCGGCGTCATCTGCTGCGAGCACACCGGGTGGATGGGGCAGCTCGACTACACCCGCGCCATCGAAGCCGACCCCGAGGCGCGCCGGTACATCACCACCTACACCGGCCACCGCTATTCCAGCAGCGCCGACCAGCCGCAGCCCACCCGCAAGCACACCTGGATGTCGGAGTGGAACCCCGACGGCGCCACCTGGAACGAGAACTGGGACGACGGCAGCGGCTCTGACGGCATGACCATCGCCGAGGACATCCACCACACCCTGACCACCGGCAGCGCCAACGGCTACCTCTACTGGCTCGGCGCCTCGCTCGGCGCGACCCGCGCGTTCATCCAGATCGCCGACCCCGGCGACTCCTACCGGGTGTCCAAGCGGCTGTGGGCGATGGCCGCCTACAGCCGGTTCATCCGCCCGGGCGCGCACCGGGTGCGGGCGACCGCCGCCGACCCGGACGTGAAGATCTCCGCGTTCCGCAACGCCGACGGCTCGCGCGTCGTGGAGATCCTCAACACCGGCGCCGCCACCCGCGCCGACCTGGCCCTCGACCAGGCCGTACGGCGCCCCGCCGCCTACGTCACCGACTCCGAGCGCTCGCTCGCCCGCGCCGACGTCGCCGCCGCCAAGGGCAAGCGCCTGTCGGTCGACCTGGCCCCGCGGTCCCTCACCACCGTGGTGATCCGATGACCGGCGCCCGCAAGGCCAGGGTCGCGATCGTCGGGACGGGCGGCATCGCGCGGATCTGCCACCTGCCCGCGCTGCGCGCCGAACGCGCCCGCGCCGAGGTCGTCGCGGCGATGGACGTCGACGCCGCCCGCGTGGAGGCGTTCTGCGCCGAGCACGAGATCCCCGCCGCCTACACCGACCTGGACCGGATGCTCGAGGAGGCCCGCCCCGACCTGGTGCACGTGTGCACCCCGCCCGCCGCGCACGCCGCGCAGGTCGTCGCCTGCCTGAACGCCGGCGCGTGGGTGCTGTGCGAGAAGCCGCCGTGCCTGTCGCTGGCCGAATACGACACGATCACGGCGGCCGAGGGGGCGGACGGCCCGTACGCGGCCGTCGTCTTCCAGCACCGGTTCGGGTCGGGGGCGCGGCGGCTCGGCCGGCTCATCGACGCCGGCGCGCTGGGCCGCCCCCTCGTCGCCCAGTGCGTCACCGCCTGGTACCGCGACCAGGACTACTTCGACGTCCCGTGGCGCGGCCGGTGGGCCACCGAGGGCGGCGGCCCCACGCTCGGCCACGGCGTCCACCAGATGGACCTCATGCTGGCGCTGCTCGGCGAGTGGGCGGAGGTGCGCGCCATGGCCGGACGCCTCGACCGCCGCGTCGAGACCGAGGACGTCTCCCTGGCTACGGTGCGGTTCGAATCGGGCGCCATGGCGACCGTGCTGAACAGCGTCCTGTCGCCCCGCGAGGAGAGCTACCTCCGCTTCGACTTCACCGACGCCACCGTCGAACTGCGCCACCTGTACGGGTACGGCGACGGCGACTGGGTCTACACCCCGGCCCCGCACGTGTCCGAAGAGACCGCCGCGGCGTGGACGGCCCCGCAAGCCGAAGTCCCCAGCTCCCACCTGGCGCAGCTCAGCGCGCTGCTCGACTGCGTCGAACGCGGCGAACGCCCGCCGACCAGCGGCCGCGGCGGACGGCAGGCGCTGGAACTCGTCACCGGCATCTACAAGTCGGCGTTCACCGGACGGCCCGTCGCGCGCGCCGAACTCACCCCCGACGACCCCTTCTACCACCACCTGCACGGCGGCGCCCCGGGCTGGGCGCCCCCGACCCGGGCAGTGGAGGCGGTGTCGTGAGACTGGAGCACACAGCCGACGCGCTCCGCGTCCTCGCCGGGGACGTGGAAATCCTCCGCTACGTCCACACCCCGCACATGGACCCGTTCGAAGGTCCGAAGCCCTACATGCACCCGGTGCGCACCCTCGCCGGGGACGTGGTCACCGCGTACCGCCCCCACGACCACCGCTGGCACAAGGGCATCCAGATGACCGCGTCCCACGTGTCGGGGGAGAACTTCTGGGGCGGCGGCACCTACGTCCGCGGCAAGGGCTACGTGGACCTGCCCAACGTCGGCACCATGCGGCACGAAGAGTTCACCGAGCTCGCCTGCGGCGACGGCCGCGTGCTCGTCGCCGAACGCCTCACCTGGCACACCCAGGCCGGCGAGCACTGGATCGACGAGAACCGCGCCTTCACCGTCCACGGCGTGGCCGACGGCGCGTGGACGCTGACCTTCACCACCTCGCTGCGCAACGTCCGCGACGAGCCCCTCGTCTTCGGCAGCCCCACCACCAACGGACGGGAACTGGCCGGGTACACCGGGCTGTTCTGGCGCGGCCCCCGCTCGTTCACCGGCGGCGACATCATCGCGCCCGACGGCCGAGGCGGCGAGGAGATGATGGGGCGGCCCGCCCCGTGGCTGGCCTTCGTCGGCCGGCACGACGAGGTCGACCGCGCCTCCACGCTGCTGTTCGTCGACCCGCCGGGCGCGCGCACCCGCTGGTTCGTGCGGTCCGAGCCGTTCGCCGCCGTCAACCCGTCCTTCGCCTTCTTCGACGAGCTCGTCCTCGAGCCGGGAGACACCCTGGACCTGGCGCACCGCGTCGTGGTCGCCGACACTGCCTGGGAACGCGACCGCATCGAGGCGCACGCGAAGGAACAGACATGGTGAGCACCTTCCCCGGCGGCGTCGGAGTGTCCGGGCTGCGCGTCTACGACTGGCCCACGGCGGACGGGCTGTGCGGCGGCTCCCCGCACGTCCACCTGACCTGCGCCGAGGCCT
The DNA here is from genome assembly GCF_001552235.1 of Actinomadura rubrobrunea NBRC 15275. Classification (NCBI taxonomy): domain Bacteria; kingdom Bacillati; phylum Actinomycetota; class Actinomycetes; order Streptosporangiales; family Thermomonosporaceae; genus Actinomadura; species Actinomadura viridilutea. The sequence goes on from NZ_BCQU01000081.1 coordinate 24,537, forward strand.
ACGTGGTGGTCGGCGGCGCCGGACGCGTCCAGACACTGAACCGCAAGGGGTTCGCCGAGACGCCGCTGACCCCCGGCACCGTCGTGTGGTTCACGCCCGGCACCGTCCACCGCGCGGTCAACGACGGCGACCTGCGCATCGTCGTCGTCATGCAGAACAGCGGGCTGCCCGAGGCGGGCGACGCGGTGTTCACGTTCCCGCCCGACGTGCTGGCCGACCCGTCCGCCTACGAGAAGGCCGCCGCGCTCGCCGACGGCGCCCACGTGCACGCCGCGAACGAGGAGTCGGCCCGGCGCCGCCGCGACCTGGCCATCGAGGGCTTCCTCGACCTGCGCCGCCGCGTCGAGTCCGGGGACGCGTCCGCCATGGACGACTTCTACGCCGCCGCCGTGCGCCTCAAGTCCGACCGGTTCGACGAGTGGGAGCGGCGCTGGCGCGCGGGCGCCCTCGCGGCCGCCGAACGCACAGGGGAGCACTTGGCCGCCCTGCGCAAGGGGGACATCACGCACCTGCGCGACGCCGAACTGCACCACCGCGAAGCCCCGGCCCCCGCCGACCGCCGTCTCGGCATGTGCGGTCGCCTGGACGTGTACGACCTCACGTGACCGAAGCTTTCGCCCCCCGCCCCGTGGCCGCCGGAAGGTCCGTCCGGCCCCGCCTTCCGGCGGCCACGATCTTCCCCCGCACGGCTCAGGCCCGACCGGTTCGACGCGGCGGCGCCGGCGTTCGGCCGCCTCGGCGGCCGCCGAACGCACGGGGGAGGAGCGCTTGGCCGCGCATGACCTGACCTGAGCCTTCTTTCACCCCAGGCCCCGTGGTCGCCGGAAGGTCCATCCGGCCCCGCCTTCCGGCGACCACGGCCCCCCCTCCGCACCCTCTCCGGAAGGCGACGCACGCCAAGTCCGTCGGACACCGAGGACGAGGTCACCTGGGAAAGCGGCATCGGCGGCAAGGTGTCCGCGCCCGCCCGTGCCTCCGCCGCCTCAGCCCCCGAAAACCTTCGAACGCCCGCGCTCCGACCGCGGCATGGCTCGCCCGAGCACCTGATCCAGACGGGCACCGAGGGCCCAGCCACGCATCTCCTCCCAGGTCAGGCGCTCCGCACCGGGTTTTGCTTCCGCCTTGACTTATATAAGTCGCGACTGAAATTATCGCGGCGTGCACGCGTTCGACGTCCTCGGCGATCCGGTCCGGCGGCGGATCCTGGAACTGCTGGCCGACGGTGAGCACAGTTCGGGCGAGCTCACCGCCGTGATCCAGCGCGAGTTCGGGATCTCCCAGCCCGCCGTGTCCCAGCACCTGCGGGTGCTGCGTGACAACGGGTTCGCCAGGGTACGAGCCCAGGGCACCCGGCGGCTCTACTCCGTCGAACCGGGCCCGCTGCAGGAGATCGACGACTGGCTGGAGCGCTTCCGCGGCTTCTGGAGCCAACGCCTGGACGCCCTCGCCACGGAACTGGCCCGCGGCAAGCGCGAGCGCCGCACGGCAGACGAGACAAAGGACACCTGATGGACTTCGTGGACCAGATCAACCGAGCACACCGCGAACTGCTCAACGGCGAGCGCAAGGTCATCACGATGCGTCGCCGCTACGACGCGGACGTCGAGGACGTGTGGGACGCCTGCACGAACGCCGAGCGGCTGAGCCGCTGGTTCCTGCCCGTCACCGGGGACCTGCGCGAGGGAGGCACCTACCAGCTCCAGGGCAACGCCGGCGGCGAGATCCTGCAGTGCGAGCCGCCCCGCCTGCTCAAGGTCAGCTGGCTGTTCGGCCCGAACCCCGGCTTCTCCGAGGTCGAGGTCCGCCTGTCGAGCGAGGGCGACGGCACCCTGCTGGAGCTGCGCCACACGGCCGACGTGCCGCCGGACATGTGGGGCACGTACGGGCCCGGCGCCGTCGGCGTCGGCTGGGACCTCACCCTTCTGGGCCTGGCCCTGCACCTGACGGGCGCGGCCAAGCCCGACGAGAACACCTTCCACCTGACCGACGAGGGACGGCGCAGCATCATCGCGAGCAGCGAGGCATGGGGACGCGCCTACGAGGCCGCCGGTGGCGACCCCAAGGAGGTCGCCACCGCCGTCGCCAACACCACCAACTTCTACGCCCCCGAAGAGAACCCGTCGTGACCCCTGGAAGCACCATCCGCGTCGTCCCGGCGGCGCGAAGGAGGCCGTGACGTGCTGCGTCTCCCTGTGCTACGCCCCCAAGGCACCGGATGTCACCCGCTTGGGACCCGGGGAAACCGATCCGAAAGCCCTGCTCAAGCACGTCCGGTCCACACCGGCGAGCCGGGAGCACAGGTGCGGCGACAGCGACCGGCGGCACACACCCGCGTGCACCGGCCGTGACACCGAAGAAGAGAACGACCTGCTGTCCGCGGCGCTCACCGAGGGCGACCGCCTTCGTCGAGCCGGTCGGTTCCCGCGGCGTCCGGATCGGTCCGACCCGGTCGGCGATGCGGTTCGACCTCGCGTGACGGCCCCCTGCCCGATCGCCGGCAGCCGGGGCGACGTCTTGCTTCGACGTCACCATCGAGCAAGGCGTCGCCCCGACCGGGCACCGCATGCGACCGGTGGCGTCGGGACCGACGCACTTCGACGCCGTCACCTGCCGACCTGGCGGTTCCGCTGCTCACCGGCACCGTCGGGGGATCGTGCCAGAGCACCAAGATGGCCCCCGGCCCCATCTCACCCCCGCCCGTCAACCGTCTTGGACATGACCGGGTACCCGCGCGCCACATGGCGACTGGCAACTGCGACGCGGCGGTCGTCCGCCGGCGCGTCCTGCGTCATCCGCGCCTGGCGTCGCGCATGCCAGGCGCGAGGGGCCATGGCGGGCCGGCCGACCCTGGGGCGCCTCATGGCGCCGCCAACTCGGCCCACACGACCTTCCCGCCGCCTTGCGCCGGGTACCAGCCCCACTTCTCGCAGTAGGCGCCGACGATGAACAGCCCTCGGCCGCCCTCGGAGACGAAGTCGGGGAGCTGCTCGTCCGGGGGATCGTCGCACCGGTCCCACACCTCGACGAGCAGGCGGCCGGGGGAGTGCGACAGGCGCAGCCGGACGACGCCCGCCGCCACGAGCTTGGCGTACGGCACCGACTGCGGTCGGAGGGCGTAGTCCTGGTAGGCCGCCGCGTCCAGCAGGCCCGTGGCCTTCACGGCATTGGTGACCAGTTCCGTGACGACCAGCGCGGCATCGGCCGCCACGGCGCGGACCCGCCATTCATTCAAGATCGCCTCAGTGTGCCGCCGGGCCCAGTACGGCGCGTTCGGCAGCGCGATCAGCGTGACTTGCCTTTGGTGCGGCCACATGCTCATCGGTGTCATTCCCTGCGCGCGGGATCGTTGATCGCAGGGCTGACATCTGACCCGGGAGTCCGGGGGGACACTCGTCGCCATGTCGGCCCTTCTTGTCCGAGCGGCCGGTCATCCCCGCAGCCGCCGGCCGCCGCTGCGGTGTTCCTGGGAGGCGGGGAGGACAAGCCTGTGATCGCGTCGGGACGACGGTCCAGCCGACCTGGAAGTGATCATTAGGCGACGCGTCTGATCGCTATGCGCATCTCGTATAAGCGATCCACACCGGGTTCGACTAGATGTTTAAACTGTGTGTAATGGATCGAGTGCGAAGGGTGGTCGATGCAGGTGAACGGGCGAGCTCCTGTCCGCTTTTGTCGCGCTTGCGGCGGCCGATTGGCCCGCGACAACTCCGGCGGGCGGTGTGCGCCCTGCCAGGCCAGGGCCCGCGACCGTTTCCACGCCCCGCCCGAGGTGCCGCCGGACTTCTGGCAGGCCGAGCCGCTCCGCAAGGCGCTGGAGGACTGGCACATCGGCCACGCCATCCGCGCTTACAGGCATCACCCGTTTCACGGGCACAAGCCGCTGTCCCAAGAACTCGTCGGGCACTGGCTGGGAATGACGCAGACGCAACTCAGCCGTATTGAAAGCGGCCCGCCCGTCACCGATCTCGATCGGCTCATCCCCTGGGCCAGAACCCTCCGTATTCCGCCCGACCTGCTGTGGTTCAAGCTCCCGGAGAACCGAGACCAGAAGATCATCGGGGTGAAGCGCCCTCCCCAGGAGCGGGATGCCGCGGGTACCGTGGATCACGGTCCCACTCCCGACTTCGGGGAGAACGATGTGAGACGCCGCGTCGCACTCCAACTGTTCACCTATCTGGGCCTAGGAGCGGGCGCCCTGGGCGCCGAGTCGATGCGCCGCCTGG
>NZ_BCQU01000082.1:0-28753 GCF_001552235.1 Actinomadura rubrobrunea NBRC 15275
GCGGCGCACGCGGCCGCCCCGGCCGCCGGGAAACAGGCCGCCCCGGCCGCCGGGAAGCAGGCCGCCCCGGCCGCCGGGAAGCAGGCCGCCCCGGACTCCGAGAAGCCGGGGGCGGGAGCCGAGGCGGGCGAGCCGGCCGATGCGGACGGCCCGCAGGTGCGCATCCTCAGCGGGACCAAGCGCTACCACCGCGTCGACTGCGCGCTGATCGAGGACATCGGCGACGAGGCGGAGGACCTGGACACCCTGTCCCGGGCGGAGGCCGTCGCGCGGGGCTGCACGCCCTGCCTGGTCTGCCAGCCCGACCGCGACCAGACCTCCTCCTGACGCCTGCTCCTGACGCCGCCTCCCGACGCCCGGGTCACAGATCCCGGCGTCCGCGGCGGTGCGCCTCGCGCAGCTCCCGACGGTGCTCGCGCAGTTCCCGGCGGTGTTCGCGGATCTCCCGGCGGTGCTCGCGCAGCCGCTCGCGCACCTCGTCGCGACCCTCGTGTCGGCGGTCGCCGGTGCCGTCCAGGGCGCGGCGCTGCACCCTGACGCCGCCGAACAGCAGGAATCCGGTCAACCGGACGACCGGCGCGTCCGGTTCCAACGGGTCGTCGTCCGGCAGTTCCACCCCGCCGAAGACCGCCGAGACGGAGTTGGTCACCCGGACGCCCGGCGGCACGACGACCTCCACGCCGCCGAACAGGCAGGAGACGTTGACGGTCACCTCCGCCTGCGACAGCACGGCCTTCCGGAAGTCCAGCTCCACGCCGCCGAACACGCAGTTGACGTTGGTGGTGGGCTCGACCAGCCAGCGTCCCCGCCGCTGCGCCCCCGAGAAGATCGCGACGAGGGACGTGGGCTGCCGCTCGGGCGGCGGCAGGTTCGGGGCCGCCGCCTCCTTGCGCAGGCTGACGCGCGGCCGGGAGGCCTCGGGCGGGAGAGGGGCCTGCTCGGCGGCCCCGGGGATGTCCGAGACCAGGGGGGTCAGCTCGGCGTAGGTCTTCGCCCGGTAGACCGCGTCGATCCGCTCGGCGTGCTCCTCCGGGGTGATGCGCCCCTCGGCGAGGGCCTCGCGCAGCAGGTCGGCGACCCGGTCCCGGTCGGCGTCCGAGGCGCGCAGCAGCGCCGGGTCCGCGGCCGCGTCGCCCGGTGCCGGCCCGGACGCGGGCGGCCGCGCCGGGTCGGACCGCTCGGCGGCCGACGGCGACGGGGCCGGGTCGGTGGAAGAGGAGTGTTCGGGCAGGTTCACGTCGCCATCATCGCAAACGCGATGCATCGTGAAGAACCCCTTTCGGGCAACTGGCCGCTCAGGCGTCGGCGCGGCGCAGCCAGAACGTCAGCCCCAGCGCGTCGTCGCGGCGGGCGGGCAGGTCCTCGTCCGGGCGGCCCTCGCGGACGTCGACGGCCAGGACCTCGGCGGCGATCTGCGCGCCGTGGTCGCGCAGGGCCTCGGCGAGGTCGTCGCCGGAGGCGCGCCACCACAGCAGGACGCGGTCGGTGACCTCCAGCCCCGCGGCCTTGCGGGCGTCCTGCAGCAGCCGGACCACCTCGCGGACCAGGCCGGCGCGCCGCAGCTCGGGCGTCACGGTCAGGTCGAGCGCGACCGTCTCGCCCGCGGCGCTCTCCACGGCCCAGCCGGTGCGCGGCCGTTCGGTGACGATCACCTCGGCGGGGGAGAGGGCCACGGTGCCGACGCCGGGCGCCTCGACGGCGGCGGACCCGTCGGCGCGCAGGGCGGCGGCGAGCGCGGCCGGATCGGCGGCGGCGACCGCCTCGGCGACCTTGGGCGTGTCCTTGGCGAAGCGGCGGCCCAGCGCGCGGAAGTTGGGCTTGACCTGGTAGTGGACGAGGTCGCCGCCGATGGACGACAGGTCCTGCAGGGCCGTGACGTTGAGCTCCTCGGCGATCTGGGCGCGCAGTTCGTCGGGCAGGTCCGGCCAGCCGGGCGCGCCGACGAGGGCGCGGCCGAGGGGCTGGCGGGTGCGCACCCCGCTGGCGGCCCGCGCGGACCGGCCCAGCTCCACCAGGCGGCGCACGAGGCCCATCTGGGCGGTCAGCCGCGGGTCGATCAGGTCCTCGCGGACGGCGGGCCAGTCGGCCAGGTGCACCGACTCGGGGGCGTCGGCGGGACGGATCGCGTCCCAGACATAGTCGGTGATGAACGGCACCATCGGCGCCATGAGCCGGGTCAGGGTCTCCAGGCACTCGTAGAGCGTGGCGAACGCGGCGGCTCCGGCGGGGGTGTCGGGCCCCTCCCAGAAGCGCCGCCGGGAGCGGCGCACATACCAGTTCGACAGGTCGTCGATGAATTCGGCGAGGCGGCGTCCCGCGGCGGCCGAGTCGAACCGCTCCAGGGCGGCGTCCACCTCGCGGACGGTGCGGTGCAGTTCGGCCAGGGCCCAGCGGTCCAGAAGGGGGCGGTCGGCGGGGGCGGGGGCCTCGTCCCTCCGCTCCGGCGTCCACGGGCGGCCGCCCTGGGCCGCGGCGGCGTCGGCGTACAGCACCAGGAACGACGCGGTGTTCCAGTAGGTGAGGAGCACCTTGCGGACGATCTCCTCCAGGGCGTTGTGGCCCACCCGGCGCGAAGCCCACGGCATGCCGCTGGCGAGCATGAACCAGCGCAGCGCGTCGGCGCCGTGCTTGTCCATGAGCGGGATGGGCTCGAGCATGTTGCCCAGGTGCTTGCTCATCTTGCGGCCGTCCTCGGCCAGGATCAGCCCCAGGCACAGCACGTTCTCGTAGGAGGAGCGGTCGAACACCAGGGTGCCGACGGCCATGAGGGAGTAGAACCAGCCGCGCGTCTGGTCCTGCGCCTCGCAGATGTACTGGGCGGGGTAGGACGACTCGAAGATCTCCTTGTTGCGGTGCGGGGCGCCCCACTGCGCGAACGGCATCGCCCCTGAGTCGTACCAGGCGTCGATGACGTCGGGCACGCGGCGGGCCTGCGCACCGCACTGCGGGCAGGGGAAGACGACCTCGTCCACATAGGGGCGGTGCGGGTCCAGGGTCGACAGGTCCCGCCCGGCCAGCTCGCCCAATTCGGCCAGGGAGCCGACGCACGTGACGTGGTCGTCGTCGGCCTCGCACACCCACAGCGGCAGCGGCGTCCCCCAGTAGCGGCTGCGGGACAGCGCCCAGTCGACGTTGTTGCGCAGCCATTCCCCGTAGCGGCCGTGCTTGACGGTCTCGGGGAACCAGTTGGTCCGCTCGTTCTCCTCCAGCAGCCGCTGCTTGATCTGGGTGGTGCGGATGTACCAGGCGGGCAGCGCGTAGTAGAGCAGGGGCGTGTGGCAGCGCCAGCAGTGCGGATAGCTGTGCTCCAGCTCGCCGCCGCGGTACAGCAGTCCGCGGGCCTCGAGGTCGGCGATGAGGGGCGCGTCGGCGTTCTTGAAGAACATGCCGCCCACCAGGGGGACCTCGCGCAGGAACCGCCCGTCGGGGCCGATCGGGTTGACGACGGGCATGCCGTAGGCGCGGCAGACGGCCATGTCGTCGGCGCCGAACGCCGGCGCCTGGTGGACGAGACCGGTGCCGTCCTCGACGGTGACGTAGTCGCCCAGCACCACGTAGTGCGCGTCGGGGATGTCGACCAGGTCGAACGGGCGCCGGTAGGGGGTGCGTTCCAGTTCGGCGCCCTGGAACGCGGCGAGCCGTTCCGCCCCCTCTCCCAAGACCTGGTCCAGGAGCGGCTCGGCGACGACCAGCACCTCGTCGGACCCCGCCGGGCGGGCCGCGACGTAGGCGACGTCGGGGTGGACGGCGACCGCGGTGTTGGACACCAGCGTCCACGGGGTGGTGGTCCAGGTGAGCAGGGACGCGCCGAGGTCGGCGAGGGGGCCGGCCGTGACGGGCATGCGCACGTAGACCGACGGGCTGGTGACCGTCTCGTACCCGCCGGGCTGGCCGAGCTCGTGGTCGGACAGGCCGGTGCCGCACCGCGGGCAGTAGGGGGTGATGCGGAAGTCGCGGAACAGCAGTCCCTTGTCGAACACGACCTTCAGGGACCACCACACGGACTCGATGTAATCGGGGTCCATGGTGCGGTAGGCCTTGGCCGTGTCCACCCAGAAGCCCAGCCGGTCCGACATCTCCTCGAAGGCGTCCACGTGGCGCAGCACCGACTCGCGGCAGCGCCGGTTGAACTCCGCCACGCCGTAGGTCTCGATGTCCTTCTTTCCGGACAGGCCGAGCTCCCGCTCCACCGCGACCTCGACGGGCAGGCCGTGGCAGTCCCATCCGGCCCTGCGGGGCACGTGGAAGCCCTTCATCGTCTTGAAGCGGGGGAAGACGTCCTTGAAGACCCGGGCTTCGACGTGGTGCACGCCCGGCATGCCGTTGGCGGTGGGCGGGCCCTCGTAGAACGTCCAGCGCGGCCCGGACGCGGTGCGCTCCAGGGAGCGCTCGAAGATCCTGTTCTCCCGCCAGCGGCGCAGCATCTCCCGCTCCAGGGCGGGCAGGTCGACCTGCGCGGGCAGCGGGCGGAACCGACGACTCACGGGCGGACCTCCGGATGCTCACATGGACGGCACGTGGACCGGAGGGACGAGGCTCCGTGGGGCCCCGCGGTACCACCCTCCTTGGCCGCGCCGCGGCGCGACCCGCTTCGTTCGCCTCTCGGCTGCCGGGTCTACTGGGCCCGTCCGGCCGGCGGGGGACGCGACGGGGCGTCCCGCTCGGCGCGGGCGGGCGGTTCTTCCGGCGGCTCCGGGGTGATCTGACCGCCGGGCCCGCCCCCGGGCTCGCACCGTCCCCGGGTCGCTCATGGCTGCTTGCGGCGGCAGGTGTCCCCATCAAGGCCGTGCCGATGAGGCCGCTGGCTGTGACGGTAACGCACCCTGGCCTCAATCTCTTCCCGTCCGCGTCGGCGATGCCACCGGAGGACAGGGGAATGTGACCCAGGTCACTCTTGCGATCTGGCCGGTCGGAGGTTCCCGCGCGGTCGTGACTGGGCATATGCGGTCAGTAATCCGCGTCGGCGTGGTGGAGCGTCGCCGCATGTCGTTTGCCGTCCCGTGAAAGGGGACCTATGCTGCCCGCACTGCGTGTGGAGGACATCAGCGCGAGGGGGGCCGGAATGGCCGGCGCGGCTCAGGGGGACAAGCCTCCCGGTGGGCAGGCCCGCGGTGGACCCGCGGCCTCGGGCGCCCCCTCCGGCGCGGCCGCGTCCTCCGGGATGGACGCGCGCGCCCCCGGCAGGAGAGCCGCGGCCAAGAAGAAGGCCAAGGACCGGACCGCCGACGCGGCGGCTCCGGCGAAGGTCGCCGCGGGCGGCGGGCGCAGGACGTCGGCCAAGCGCGCGGCCAGGTCGTCCTCCGCCAAGACCCCTGCGAGCAAGACGGCGGCGGGCAGGTCCGCCGAGTCCGCCGAACGGGCCGAGGGCAGTGCGGCGAAGGCGGCCGAGCTGCCCGTCCGCGAGGACGAGGAGCGCTGGACCGAGGAGGAGCTGGCCGAGGTGCGCGCGCGGCTGCGCGAGGAGAGCAGCGCGCTGGAGGCGGAGATCGCGGCCACCGCCACGCACATCGCCGACGGGGACTCCACCGTGTCGGCGGGGGACGACCAGGCCGACGCGGGCGCCAAGACCTACGCCCGCGAACACGAGCTGGCGTTGACCTACAATGCGCGTGACCTGCTCGCCCAGAACGAGCGGGCCGTCCAGCGGATGGACGCGGGCACGTACGGGATCTGCGAGTCGTGCGGAAGGCCGATCGGCAAGGCGCGCCTTCAGGCGTTCCCGCGTGCGACCCTATGTGTGAGATGCAAACAACGCGAGGAACGTCGCTGAACGACACGAACGAGTCGTCGACGAGCGGGGCCGAGGGATCGTCCGGATCGCCTCGGCCGCGCCGTGTGGGCACCCTGGTCGCGGTCGCGCTGGTCGCGCTGACCCTGGACGCGGTCTCGAAGATCATCGTGGTGGCCGCCCTGTCCGACCGGGAGCCGATCCGGCTGCTCGGCGGCCTGCTGACGCTGCGCGAGACGCGCAACAGCGGCGCCGCCTTCTCCATCGGCACCGGCTACACGATCATCTTCACGCTGATCGCGTGCGCGGTGGTGGCGGCCATCCTGCGCACCGCCCGCAACCTGCGCAGCCTGCCGTGGGCGGTCTGCCTGGGGCTGCTGCTGGGCGGCGCGGTCGGCAACCTGGTCGACCGGCTGCTGCGGGCGCCCGCGCCGCTGAAGGGGCACGTGGTCGACTGGATCGAGCTGCCGTACTGGCCGGTGTTCAACCTGGCCGACTCGGCGATCGTGTGCGGCGGCGCGCTCGCGGTCGTGCTGGCGGCGCGCGGTCTGCAGCTCGACGGCACCCGGGTCGGCGACGCCGAGCCCGCCGACTCCTCCGAGCCTGCCGAGCCCGACGAGCCCGCTCAGGCCGCTGAACCCGGCGGATCCCGCGCCGGCGCGGACGGCGCCGGGGACGCCGGGGCGTCCGGGCGAGAAGGCGCCGCCGACGGTCCGCAGGAGCGGTCTGCGGGCCGCGGGCCCGCAGGGGCGGTCCCCGCATCGGCCGGGGAGGCGGGCGGCGGCGACGGCGACTTTGAGGCTCATGGCGACGTCGACGGCGGCTCCGGCGCCGCCGAGGCTCCGGAGGGGAGGTCCTGATGGCCGAGGTGCGCAGTCTGCCCGTCCCCGACGGGCTGGAGGGCGAGCGCGTGGACGCCGCGCTGGCGCGGCTGTTCGGGCTGTCGCGCACCCGGGCCGCCGACATCATCGCCGCCGGCGACGTGCTGCTGGACGGGCGCGAGGTCGCCAAGTCCGAGCGGCTGCACGCGGGCGCCTGGCTGGAGGTGACGCTGCCGCCGCCGCCCGCGCCCCCCGCCCCGGTCGCCGAGCCCGTGCCCGGGATGAAGATCCTGTACGAGGACGCCGACATCGTCGTCGTCGACAAGCCCGTCGGGGTCGCCGCCCACCCGACCACGGGGTGGACCGGCCCCACCGTGCTCGGCGGGCTGCTGGGCGCCGGGCACACCGTGGCCACCAGCGGCGCCGCCGAACGGCAGGGCATCGTGCACCGGCTGGACGCCAACACCACCGGGGCGATGGTCGTGGCCAAGAGCGAGGTCGCGTACTCGCGTCTGAAGCGGGCCTTCAAGGAGCGCCGCGTCGACAAGGGCTACCACGCGCTGGTGCAGGGCCACCCGGACCCCTTCCGCGGCACCGTGGACGCGCCCATCGACCGGCACCCGTCCGGCGACGGCCGGTTCGCCGTGGTGGCGGGCGGCAAGCCGTCGATCACCCATTACGACACGGTGGAGGCGTTCCGGGCGGCCACCCTGCTCGACATCAAGCTGGAGACCGGCCGCACCCACCAGATCCGCGTGCACATGTCGGCGATCCGGCACCCGTGCGTCGGCGACCTGGCCTACGGCGCCGACCCCACGCTGGCCGCCCGGCTCGGCGTGACGCGCCAGTGGCTGCACGCGGTGCGCCTCGGGTTCGAGCACCCCACCCTCGGCGAGTGGGTGGAGTTCGAGAGCCCGTACCCGGACGACCTCGCTCGCGCCCTGGAGATCGTCAGCGCCGAGTCCTGACCGCCCCCGGACGGGTGCGCGCTCAATGAGACGCGCGGACGGGACGCGCTAGACGAGGCGCAAGGCGGCGGTCACGCCCGCGGCCGCGACCAGCACGACCAGGAAGGGGGCGCGCAGCAGCAGGGCCGCCACCGCGGCGCCGAGGCCGGCCAGGCGCGGCGCGTCCAGTTCCAGCGAGCCGTTCTGGGCCAGGGCCTGCACGGCGATCAGCGCGGTCAGCAGCGCCACCGGGACCAGGTCGGCGAACCGCCGCACCCGGGGGTCGTCCAGGACCCGCTGCGGCACGACCAGGCCGCCCAGCTTGAGCGCGTAGCAGCCCAGTCCGGTGGCGAGCACGGCGATCCAGACGTTCACGGCCGCTCCTTCGCGTCCGTTCGGGCGCCGCGTCCGGAGCGCAGCAGTACGGGCAGGGCCGCCGCGGCGGCGAGCATGATCGGCACGCCGGCCGGCAGCAGCGGCGTCGCGGCCACCGCGATGACGGCGGCGGCCGCCGCCACCCGGCGTTCCGTCCCGCCCGCGGCGAGCCGGGGCCACAGCAGGGCCAGGAACGCCGCGGGGCCGAGCGCGTCGAGGCCGAAGGCGGCGGGGTCGCCCACCCGGGCGGCCCCGAGCGCCCCCAGCAACGTCGACAGGTTCCAGGCCAGATAGAGGCTGACCGCGGTCGTGGCGAAGCCGATGCGGGCCGAGGCGCGGTCGGGCTGGGCGGTCGCCACCGCCGTGGTCTCGTCGATGACGACGTGGGCGCACACCAGGCGCCGCAGGCCCCGCACCCGGAGCAGGTCGGCCAGACGCAGCCCGTACAGGGCGTTGCGGCCGCCCAGCAGCACCGCGCCCAGCGTCCCCGTCACCAGCGCGCCCCCGCCGCCGATCACGCCGACCAGGGCGAACTGGGACGCGCCGGTGAACGCCACCAGGCTCAGCGCGCACGCCTGCGCCACCGACAGCCCGGCCGCGACCGCGGCCGCCCCGAAGGCCAGGCCGGACACCCCCACTCCCAGGCCCACGCCGAGCCCGTCCCGCATCGCCGCGGAACGGCGCCGCGCGGCCTCCACGTCGGATTCCGTCACCGTCATGGGCGGGGACCGTAGTCAGCCGCGCCCGTGCCCGTCTTGAACGTTCCTGCGCTGGAGTTCGGCCACCTCCAGCCCCGCCTCGATGACGGCGTTCATGATGCGGGCCAGGCGCTCGGGCCCGAGCGTCGGCGCGCGCTCGGCCATCGCCGCCACGATCTGCCGCTCCCGGTCGGGGCAGCGTCCGGCGAAGCCCCCGACGGGTTTGAGGCGCTGCACGACCCCCGCCACGGCGGCCCGCCGTTCGAGCAGCGCGGCCAGCGCCGCGTCGATCCCGTCGATGGCCGCGCGCGCCTCCTCCACAGTGGCCAGGGCCTCGGCACGGGGGATCGTGACGCGCAGTTCCTCGTGCTGGAGCGTCTGGTCCGACATGTCGGTTCCCTCCCTGCGATGGCGGGCGGCCCGTCAGGAAGGGTGCTGCCGTCCGTGCCCGGGCCGCGCTCTCCATGAGAAAAGGCAGAGCCTCGACGGCTCTGCCTTCAGCCGGCTCCGGGGTCGTCGCCTGTCAGCCCGCGCCGACCGGCTCACCCGGAGCCGGCTGCATAAACGCGGAATAGCGACGGTTCACGCTCATCATCGTAGGTGCGGCCGTCACGACACGCCATTCCCCGATACGAACGTCTTGCATGGTGAGACGATCAGAGGCGCTTTCTCATCCAGATGTGGGGGATGCCCACCTCGATGTCCTCCTCGCCGTAGGCCTCGTACCCGAGCCGCTCGTAGAAGCCGCGCGCGGACGTCTGCGCGTGCAGCTCCACCGACCGCAGTCCCGCCTCCCGGGCGTGCCGCTCGACGGCCCGCACCAGCGCCGCGCCCAGGCCCGCTCCCCGAGACTCCGGCAGCACGGCGAGCCGTCCCAGCACGCCCGTGCCGTCGCGCCGCACCATCCGCACCGTGCCGACGGGACGGCCGTCCACCCGGGCCAGGAAGTGGTCGGCGTCCGCGTCGTGCTCGTCCAGCTCCAGTTCCGGCGGCACGCCCTGCTCGTCGACGAACACCCGGAACCGGATCTTCTCGGCGTCGGCCCGCTCCTGCGGGCCGGTGACCAGCGAGATCTCCATCGCCCTATGATGACAGTCGTGTCGCAGGAGGTCGCTCATTACTGGCGGCATCCCGCGCTGCCCGACGTGGACCTGCTGCGGGCGCGCTACGTCACCCACCGCTTCAGCCGCCACACGCACGACGGGTACGTCGTCGCCCTGATCGAGGCGGGGGTCGAGGCGTTCGAGCACGCGGGGAGCACCGAACGCGCCCCCAAGGGTGCTTTGATCACGCTCAACCCCGACGTGGTGCACACAGGGTACGCCGGAGCGCCGGGCGGGTGGGCCTACCGCGTCCTGTACCCGGCGGTGGACGTCGTCGCCGACGTCGCCGCCGAGCTGGGGGCCCGGCGCGGCACCCCCTACTTCCCCCAGAGCGTCATCGAGGCCACGCCCGCCGCCGCCCTCGTCCGTGCCGCCCACCGGGCCGGCGAAGGCGGAGACGCCCTCGCGGCCTCCTCGCTTCTGCGCACGGCCCTGGCGGGCGTGCTGCGCCACCACGCCCGCAACGTCCCCGCCGACACCGGCACGGCCCTGCCGCCCTCCGTGCGCGCCGCCCGCGACATCCTGCACGACCGCATGGTGAACCCGCCCACGCTGGAGGAGCTGGCCGAAGCCGTGGGCACGCGCCCGTTCCGCCTCATCCGCGCTTTCCGGGCCGCGACGGGCCTGCCGCCCCACGCCTATCTCAACCAGGTGCGCGTCCAGCACGCCCGCAGACTGCTCGACAAGGGACTGCGCCCCGCGGAGGTGGCGGCGCGGACGGGGTTCGCCGACCAGGCCCACCTGACCCGCCACTTCAAACGCATCGTCGGCGTTCCGCCGGGCGCCTACCGCCGGGCCCGCCGCCCGCCTCGTCGCTAGCCGCCGTCACCGCGCTCTTCCGGGTGTCCGACGCCGCGCCGGTCATCCGGGCAGCAGGAGAAGCGTCGTATCGCCGCCAAAAGGGCAGGTTGGGGACGTGATGGGGCGAACAGGGGGCAGGCGGACATCCCGGAGTGTCGGGGCGCGGAGCGTCCGAAGGGCGGGTTAGGCTCTCAGAGCCGTGCCGTCCCGGGCGCTCGCCCGGGCGGCGGTCTTCCCCCGGAACGGATAACGCAACCACGCGCCCGAGGGTGCGTGCGCGGTCGCTTGCAATCAGGAGGCGCAGCGGGCATGGCGGACTCGTTCGTCCATCTTCACGTGCACACCGAGTACTCCATGCTGGACGGGGCCGCGCGGCTCGATCCGCTGTTCGAAGAGGTCACGCGGCAGAAGATGCCCGCGATCGCCATGACCGACCACGGCAACATGCACGGCGCCTACGACTTCTGGAAGCACGCCAAGGACGCCGGCGTGACCCCCGTGATCGGCATCGAGGCGTACATGGCGCCCGAGTCCCGCTTCCACAAGAAGAAGGTCCAGTGGGGCGAGCCCAGCCAGAAGCGCGACGACGTGTCCGGCGGCGGGCTGATCAACCACAAGACGATCTGGGCGCGCGACAAGACCGGCCTGCACAACCTGTTCAAGCTGTCCAGCCGCTCCTACACCGAGGGCTTCGTCTTCAAGTACCCCCGCATGGACGAGGAGCTGCTGGCCGAGCACTCCGAGGGGCTGATGGCCACCACGGGCTGCCCCTCCGGCAAGATCCAGACCCGGCTGCGGCTCGGGCAGTTCGACGAGGCCCTCAAGGCCGCCGCCACCTTCCAGGAGATCTTCGGCAAGGAGAACTACTTCCTGGAGCTGATGGACCACGGGCTGGAGATCGAGCGCCGGGTCCGCGACGGCCTCCTGGAGATCGGCAGGAAGCTCGGCATCCCGCCGGTGGTCACCAACGACTCGCACTACACCCACGAGGCCGAGGCCACCGCGCACGACGCGCTGCTGTGCGTCCAGGTCGGCAAGCAGCTCGCCGACCCCGACCGGTTCCGGTTCGACGGCACCGGCTACTACATCAAGTCGCCCGAGGAGATGCGCGCGCTCGACACCTCCGACATCTGGGCCGAGGGGTGCCGCAACACGCTGCTCATCGCCGAGCGGGTCGACACGACCGGGATGTTCGAGCACCACGACCTGATGCCGCGCTTCCCGGTGCCCGAGGGCGAGACCGAGGAGAGCTGGTTCCGCAAGGAGGTCTGGAAGGGCCTGGAGCGGCGGTTCCCCGACGGGATCCCCGAGAAGTACCGCAAGCAGGCCGAGTACGAGATGGAGGTCATCCTCGGCAAGGGGTACCCCTCGTACTTCCTCGTGGTGGCCGACTTCATCATGTGGGCCAAGCGCAACGGCATCCTGGTCGGGCCGGGCCGGGGCAGCGCCGCCGGCTCGCTGGTCGCCTACGCGATGGGCATCACCGACCTGGACCCCCTGCAGCACGGGCTGATCTTCGAGCGGTTCCTCAACCCCGAGCGCGCGTCCATGCCCGACATCGACATCGACTTCCCTGAAGATCGGCGCGCCGAGGTCATCCGGTACACCACCGAGAAGTACGGCGAGGACAAGGTCGCCTTCATCTGCACGTTCGGCACCATCAAGGCGAAGGCCGCGATCAAGGACGCCGGGCGCGTCCTGGGCTTCCCGTACGCGCTGGGCGACCGCATCTCCAAGGCGTTCCCGCCCGCCGTCATGGGCAAGGACATCCCGCTGTCGGGCATCTTCGACGAGAAGCACCCCCGCTACCACGAGGCGGCGGAGCTGCGCAAGCTCTACGAGGAGGAGTCCGACGTCAAGCAGGTCATCGACCTGGCGCAGGGCCTGGAGGGGCTGATCCGCCAGACCGGCGTGCACGCCGCCGGGATCATCATGAGCGGCGAGACGATCACCGATCACATCCCGATCATGCGGCGGGACTCCGACGGCGCGATCATCACGCAGTTCGACTATCCGACCTGCGAGACGCTGGGCCTGCTGAAGATGGACTTCCTGGGCCTGCGCAACCTGACGATCATCGACGACGCGCTCAAGGGGATCAAGCAGAACAAGGGCATCGAGCTCAACCTGCTGGAGCTGCCGCTCGACGACCCCAAGACCTACGAGCTGCTCGGCCGCGGCGACACCCTCGGCGTGTTCCAGTTCGACGGCGGGCCGATGCGCGCGCTGCTGCGGATGATGAAGCCCGACAACTTCGAGGACATCTCCGCGGTCGGCGCGCTCTACCGGCCGGGCCCGATGGGCGCCAACTCCCACATCAACTACGCGCTGCGCAAGAACGGCCAGCAGGAGATCACCCCGATCCACCCCGAGCTGGAGGAGCCGCTCAAGGACATCCTCGGCACGACCTACGGCCTGATCGTCTATCAGGAGCAGGTCATGTCGATCGCCCAGAAGGTCGCCGGGTACACGCTGGGGCAAGCGGACCTGCTGCGCCGGGCGATGGGCAAGAAGAAGAAGGAGGTCCTGGACAAGGAGTTCAAGCCGTTCTCCGAGGGCATGCGCGAGCGCGGCTACTCCGACGACGCCATCAAGACCCTGTGGGACATCCTGGTCCCCTTCTCCGACTACGCCTTCAACAAGGCGCACAGCGCCGCCTACGGCCTGGTGTCGTACTGGACGGCGTACCTGAAGGCCAACTACCCGGCCGAGTACATGGCGGCGCTGCTCACCTCCGTCGGCGACGACAAGGACAAGAGCGCCCTGTACCTCAACGAGTGCCGCCGGATGGGCCTGAAGGTCCTGCCGCCCGACGTCAACACCTCCGACGCCGACTTCACCCCGATGGGCGACAAGGAGATCCGCTTCGGCCTGTCGGCGGTGCGCAACGTCGGCGCCAACGTCGTCGAGGGCATCATCAAGGCGCGCCAGGAGAAGGGCCGCTTCACCGACTTCAACGACTTCCTCAACAAGGTCCCCTCGCAGGTGTGCAACAAGCGCGTCGTGGAGTCGCTGATCAAGGCGGGCGCGTTCGACGAGCTCGGGCACAAGCGCAAGTCGCTGCTGATGGTGCACGAGCAGGCCATCGACTCGGTCATCGACATCAAGCGCAAGGAGGCCGTCGGCCAGGACTCGCTGTTCGGCGCGCTGGAGGAGGACGCCGGCGGCAGCGCGTTCGCGGTGGCCATCCCCGACGGCGAGGAGTGGGACAAGACCACGCTGCTGTCGTTCGAGCGGGAGATGCTCGGCCTGTACGTCTCGGACCACCCGCTGCTGGGCGTCGAGCACATCCTGGAGCGGGAGGCCGACTGCTCGATCTCGGCGCTGACCGAGGGCGAGCGGCCCGACGGGCAGGTGGTGGTCGTGGCGGGCCTGCTGTCGGGCCTGCAGCGCAAGGTCACCAAGCAGGGCAACTCGTGGGCCATGTTCCAGCTGGAGGACCTGGGCGGCTCCATCGAGGTGATGTGCTTCCCGTCCACCTACCAGCTGTGCTCCACGCTGCTGGCCGAGGACGCGATCCTCGTGGTCAAGGGCCGCGTCGACAAGCGCGAGGACGTCGCCAAGATCATCGCGATGGAGGTGACGCAGCCGGACCTGACCGTCACCGAGGGCTCGGGGCCGCTGAACGTCACCATGCCGCTCAGCCGCTGCACCCCGCCGGTGGTGGCGCGGCTGAAGGAGGTCCTCACCGACCACCCGGGCACGTCCGAGGTGCACCTGCATGTGCAGAACGGTCCGCGGACCACGGTCGTCCGCCTGGACGACAGGCTCCGCGTGTCCCCGTCGCCCGCTCTCATGGGCGACCTCAAGCAGCTCCTCGGCCCGTCCTGCCTGGGCTGACACCGCGCGGGCGGCCCCGCGGGGCCGCGTCGCACATCGGGCCGCGGGCGGCGTCCGCCGCTCGCGGCCCGCGCGTCGGCGGCGTCAGGGCGTGACGGGCGTCGCCGACGGCGCGGGGGCGGAATGCTCGGCCTGCCAGTCGACGAAGCGGCCGAGGTCGTCGAAGCGGGCCCGGGCCACGCCGCCGTCGGGCAGGCGCGCCTCGGTCAGGCCGGGCGCCTCGCGGAACGGCACGCGGTGGTGGCTGAGCAGCCGGGCGAGGGTGAGCTGCGGGTGGTGGGGGAAGAGGCTGACGGCGTTCGCCAGCAGCCGCGGCACCGGCACCGGGTCCCAGGCGGCGGGCGGCGCCTGCGGATCGTCGACGTGCAGGTACGCCGAGCCGCCGTCGTAGCCCGCCCCGATGTAGCCGCCGCCGCCCAGCACGCCGCCGGCGGCCATGGCGATCAGCTCGCCGCCGTGGCCGGCGGGGCCGGTGTACCAGGACAGGTCGATCTCGGGGGTGGTGAACTCGGGGATGCCGAGCCGTTCCCCCAGGGCGCGGATGACCAGGGTCGGCTCGACGGACGGATGCCGCTCGCCGAACTGCGGGTTGGCCCAGCCCCACAGCCAGGTGCGCTCGCGGACGGCGTAGCTGCCGAGCAGCGACACCCGGACCGTGACGCCGCCGCTGGTGTAGGTGCGGGCGGTCAGGTCGGCGCTCCAGTCCTCGCGGGGCAGGAACTCGGCGAGGGTCTCCTGCTGCTGGAGGACGACCGCCGCGAGGGCGGCGCCGAGGCGTTGGAACGCGGGGCTGAATCCGGACATGTCGGGCACATTATCCCAGGGAGACGGCCGCTCTGGGGCGGGAATCGGACACCACACGACTGTCGTTTGCCCACACCTGGCAGGCTAGGCTTTCGCTGTCAGGAGACATCACGTCTCGCCAAGGGGACGCACGGCCATACCAGGGAGCGTACGAGGTGCGGCGACCGTCGGGGAGTGCCTTGCGGACCTGTGCGGTCGTCACCGTCCTCGTCGCCCTCCTCGGCGTGCCCGCCGGGCTGCTGTGGGCGCGGCTCGCCCCGGACGTGACCTACGTCGTCTTCCGCGGGCAGGTGCTGCCGGCCGACCCCGAAGGCCAGGGCCCGATCGCCGTCGACGGGACGTTCGCGCTGGTCGGGGCCGCGGCCGGGCTGATCTGCGGACTGCTGGCCTACCTGGCCGGAGGGCGCGGCAACGACATCCCCCTGCTGTTCGGCCTCGCCCTGGGCGGGCTGGCGGCCGCGCTGCTGGCGTGGCGCGTCGGCCACCAGGTGGGGCTGGCCGAGTACGAGCGGGCGCTGCGCGGCGCGCCCGACGGGCGCACCGTCACCGGCGTGGCCGACCTGCGCGCCACCGGCGTGCTGGTGTTCTGGCCGCTGCTGGCCGTGGCCGCCTACGGCGCGGCCGAAGCGGTCGTCCGGCGGCTACCCGGCGCGGGCGACGGGGGCGACGGCGGCGCCGGTGAGGCGGATCAGGTCCCCCGGGGACAGCTCGATCTGCAGTCCGCGCCGGCCGGCCGAGACGTAGACGGTCGCGAACCCTGACGCGGAGGCGTCCACCACGGTCGGCAGCCGGCGCCGCTGCCCGAGCGGGCTGATGCCGCCCACCACGTACCCGGTGGCGCGTTCGGCGTCCGCGGGGTCGGCCATGCGCGCCTTCTTGCCGCCGACCGCCGCGGCCAGCGCCTTGAGGTCCAGCGTGGCCGACACCGGCACCACGGCGACGGCGAGCCTGCCGTCCACCTCGGCCACCAGCGTCTTGAACAGCCGCTCGTGCGGCACGCCCAGGGCGTCGGCGACGGCCTGCCCGTAGTTGTCCGCCTGGGGGTCGACCTCGTAGGCGTGCAGCGTGAAGTCGATGTCCGCCCGGGCGGCCGCCGCGGTCGCCGGAGTGCCGCCGGCCTTGGCCTTCCTCCCGGACGAGGACCTGGCTGAGCTCATGCGGCCAGTCTGCCGATCACGTCCCAGCGGCGCACGCGGGTTTCCGCCCGGCCCCGCCGCCTCTGTTTCAGCGCGGCTCGGTTCGGCGCGGCTCGGTTCGGCGCGGCTCAGTTCGGGTGGACGGCGTGGTCCAGGAACTGCCCGGCGGGCACCGTGGGCAGCATGTCCAGCAGCCGGGTCTCGCGCACCAGCAGCTCCCGTTCGAGGCGCAGCCGCCGCGCCGCGTCCTCGGCCTCCAGCAGCCGCTGCTTCTCGGGCCCGTCCAGCACGACCGCGGCCGCGATCAGGTACGACAGCCGCACCGGGTCCTCGGGGAGGTCCACCGGCTCGGCGACCTCCGCGCCCGCCGCGGCCAGCCGGTGCCGGTACAGCTGGTACAGCAGCCGCACCCGGTGCGCCAGCGGCCCGGCGCCCGCGCCCTCCTCCTCCGGCAGCAGTTCCACGTCGGCGCACAGGTAGGGCATCGTCCGGTCGACCCGCTCGAGCCGGAAGCGGCGGCCGCCGACCGTGACGACGTCGTACCGCCCGTCGGGGCGCGGGCTCACGGCGCGCACCTCGGCGACGCAGCCCACGCCCGCCAGGCGGCGCACCGACTCGGCGCCCACCTCGTGGCCCAGCTCGATGCCGATCACGCCGAACCGCCGCGGCTCGGGCCGCTCCAGCAGGTCGCGGACCAGCATGAGGTAGCGTTCCTCGAACAGGTGCAGCGGCAGCACCAGGCCCGGGAAGAGCACCGTCCTCAGCGGGAACAGGGGAAGCCGTTCGGTCACCGTTCCTCCCGGTCGCCTCCGGCCCCTGGAGGCTCTCACCGTGCGCCCCTGACGCCGTGCGGCGCCCACGGGGCCAGACTACGTCCGGCGCGGGTGATCACAAACGCCCCGGATTCTCACAGTCTGAAGCCCGGCGGCGCCCTGAAGCGGGCCGCTGCCCGCGACCGGCCGTGACGCCGTCCCGCCCGAGGCGGCTAACGTGCGGGCATGAGGATGCTGGTCGTCGACGCGTTCACCGATCGTCCGTTCGCCGGGAACCCCGCGGGCGTCTGCCTGCTGGAGGAGGCCGCCGACCCCGCCTGGATGCAGCGGGTGGCGGCCGAGATGAGGCACTCTGAGACGGCGTTCGTCCGCCCCGTGGGCGAGGAGTTCGAGCTGCGGTGGTTCACGCCGACGGTGGAGATCGCGCTGTGCGGCCACGCCACGCTGGCGAGCGGGCACGCGCTGTATGAGACGGGCACGGTGCCGCCCGACCGGCCCATCCGGTTCCGGACCCTGCGCAGCGGAGTGCTCACCGTGACGCGCGCCGACGGCGGCGCGCTCGCCATGGACTTCCCGGCCGCCCCGCCCGAGCGAGTGGACGAACCCGAGGGGCTGGCCGCGGCGCTCGGCGCGACGATCTCGTGGGTCGGCCGCAACGCCCAGCCGGACCTGCTCGCGCGGGTCGCGGACGAGGCGGCCGTCCGCGCGCTCGCCCCCGACATCGCCGCGCTCGCGCGGCTGGACGTCCGCACCGTGATCGTCACGGCCCCGGCCGCCCCGGGCTCCCGGCACGACTACGTCTCCCGCGTCTTCGCCCCCGCGGTCGGCGTCGACGAGGACCCGGTGACCGGCTCGGCCCATTGCGCGCTGGCCCCGTACTGGAGCGCGGAGCTCGGCCGCGACGACCTGCTCGGCCACCAGGCGTCCGCGCGCGGCGGCGACGTGCGGACGGTGGTGCGCGGCGACCGCGTGTCGCTGGTCGGGCACGCCGTCACCGTCCTCGACGGCACCCTCCGAGGGTGATATCGGCCACCCGGCGGACCCCGCGAAAACGCCCCTGACCTGGGCGTCTCGGTGCGTGAGACGTGGCGTCGGGGAACCGCGGCACTCCGTAGACTGGACGGGTGATTTCCCGTATCGACCTGCGCGGTTCCCTTCCGGACGACCTGCGCGACGTGCTGCCCCGCGCCGAACTCGACGTCGAGGCCGCCCTGGAGAAGGTGCGGCCGATCTGCGAGGACGTGCGGCATAGGGGCGCCGAGGCCGTGCGGGAGCACACCCTGGCGTTCGACGGGGTGGACCTGGAGTCCGCCCGGGTCCCGGCGGAGGCGCTCCAAGAGGCCCTCGACGCCCTCGACCCGGCCGTGCGGGACGCGCTGGAGGAGTCGATCCGCCGCGCCCGCCTGGTGCACCGCGACCAGCGCCGCGCCGACGTCACCACGCGGGTCGTGCCCGGCGGCACCGTCACCGAGCGGTGGGTGCCGGTGCGGCGCGTGGGGCTGTACGTGCCGGGCGGGCGGGCCGTCTACCCGTCCAGCGTGGTCATGAACGTGGTGCCCGCCCAGGAGGCCGGGGTCGAGTCCCTGGCGGTCACCTCGCCCGCGCAGCGCGAGTTCGGCGGCCGGCCGCACCCGGCGATCCTGGCGGCGTGCGCGCTGCTGGGCGTGGACGAGGTGTACGCGGTCGGCGGCGCCCAGGCGATCGCGATGTTCGCCTACGGCACCGCCGAGTGCCCCCGCGCCGACCTGGTGACCGGGCCGGGCAACGTGTACGTCGCGGCCGCCAAGCGGCTGCTCAAGGGCGTGATCGGCATCGACTCCGAGGCGGGCCCGACCGAGATCGCCATCCTCGCCGACCGCACCGCCGACCCGGTGCACGTGGCGGCCGACCTGATCAGCCAGGCCGAGCACGACACGCTCGCCGCCGCCGTGCTGGTCACCGACGCGCCCGAGCTGGCCGACGCGGTGGAGCGGGAGCTCAAGGCGCAGGTCGCCCGCACCCGGCACGTCCAGCGGATCACCGAGGCGCTGGCCGGCCGGCAGTCCGGCATCGTGCTGGTCGACGACATCGAGGCCGGCCTGCGGGTGGTGGACGCCTACGCCGCCGAGCACCTGGAGATCCACACCGCCGACGCCCGGGAGGTCGCCGCGCGCGTCCGCAACGCCGGGGCGATCTTCATCGGGACGCACGCGCCGGTGTCGCTGGGCGACTACCTGGCCGGCTCCAACCACGTGCTGCCGACCGGCGGGTGCGCCTGCCACTCCTCGGGGCTGTCGGTGCAGACGTTCCTGCGCGGCATCCACGTCGTCGAGTACGACCGCGACGCCCTGGCCGAGGCCACCGCCCGGGTCGTCGCGCTCGCCGAGGCCGAGGACCTGCCCGCGCACGGCGCCGCCCTCAAGGCGCGCTTCGGCTGGACGATCCCGGAGGTGGAGCGGTGACGTCTCTGGCCGACCTGCCCATCCGCGACGACCTGCGCGGCCGGGAGCCCTACGGCGCGCCGCAGCTGGACGTGCCCGTCGCGCTCAACACCAACGAGAACCCCTACCCGCCGTCCGAGCGGCTGGTGAAGGCGATCGGCGAGGCCGCGGCCGCGGCCGCCGCGGGCCTGAACCGCTACCCCGACCGCGACGCGACGGCGCTGCGCGAGGACCTGGCGGCGTTCCTCAACGCCGACACCCCCGGCGCCGGGCTGACCGCGCGGCACGTGTGGGCCGCCAACGGCTCCAACGAGATCATCCAGCAGATCCTGCAGGCGTTCGGCGGGCCGGGGCGCACCGCGCTCGGCTTCGAGCCGTCGTACTCGATGCACCCGATCATCACCCGGGTGACCGCCACCGCCTGGGTGAACGCCCACCGCGACGAGGACTTCGGCATCGACCCCGACGCCGCCGTCGCGGCGATCGAGCGGCACCGGCCGGACGTGGTGTTCCTCACCTCGCCCAACAACCCCACCGGCACCGCGCTGCCGCCGAAGGTGATCGAGGCGGTGCTGGACGCGGCGCCCGGCATGGTGGTGGTGGACGAGGCGTACGCCGAGTTCCGCCGCGAGGGGAGCCCGTCGGCGCTGACGCTGCTGCCGGGCCGCCCGCGGCTGATCGTCACGCGGACCATGTCCAAGGCGTTCGCGATGGCCGGCACCCGCCTGGGGTACCTGGCCGCCGACCCCGCCGTGGTGGACGCGCTGCTGCTGGTGCGGCTGCCGTACCACCTGTCGGCGGTGACCCAGGCGGTGGCCCGCACGGCCCTCGCCCACGGCGACGAGCTGCTGGCCACCGTCGAGCTGCTGCGCCGCGAACGCGACGACCTGGTGGCCTGGCTGCGCCGCGAGGGCCTCACGGCGGCCGACTCCGACGCCAACTTCGTGCTGTTCGGCACCTTCCCCGACCGGCGGCGGATCTGGCAGGGCCTGCTCGACCGGGGCGTGCTGATCCGCGAGGTCGGCCCGCCCGAGTGGCTGCGGGTCAGCGTCGGCACGCCCGAGGAGATGGCCGCCTTCCGCACCGCATTCAAGGAGATTCTGTGAGCCGCACCGGACGCGTCGAGCGGGGGACCAAGGAGACCGAGGTCCTGGTGGAGATCGACCTGGACGGCACCGGCCGGGTCGACGTCGCCACCGGGGTGGGCTTCTTCGACCACATGCTGGCCCAGCTCGGCAAGCACGGGTCGTTCGACCTGACCGTCAAGACCACCGGCGACCTGCACATCGACGGCCACCACACGATCGAGGACACCGCGATCGCGCTCGGTCAGGCGTTCCGGCAGGCGCTCGGCGACAAGTCGGGCATCCGCCGCTTCGCCAGCGCCGCCGTCCCGCTGGACGAGGCGCTCGCCCAGGTCACCGTCGACATCGCGGGCCGCCCGTACCTGGTGCACTCCGAGCCCGACGGCATGGCGCCGATGATCGGCCCGGACTACGACACCACGATGACCCGGCACGTGCTGGAGTCGTTCGCCTTCAACGCCCAGATCTGCCTGCACGTGCACGTCCCGTACGGCCGCAACGCCCACCACATCGTGGAGGCCCAGTTCAAGGCGCTGGCGCGGGCGCTGCGCGACGCCGTCGCGTTCGACCCGAAGGTGCACGGCATCCCGTCCACCAAGGGGGCCCTGTAGCCGTGGAGATCGGCGGCCTGCACTTCACCTACGGCAACGTCGCGCTGTTCGGGCTGGCCGTGTTCCTGCTCATGGGCGTCATCAGCTTCCTCCGCCAGGGGCTCAAGATCGCCGCTGCGGTGGTGTTCGTGCTGATGGCGCTCGCCGCGACCGCGGGGGTGCTCTACCTGTGACCCGCAGAATCGTCATCCTCGACTACGGCTCGGGCAACCTGCGCTCGGCCGAGCGCGCGGTGGCCCGGCACGGCGTGGACGTCGAGGTCACCGCCGACTGGGACGCGGCGCTGGCCGCCGACGGGCTGGTCGTCCCCGGGGTGGGGGCGTTCGCCGCGTGCATGGCAGGGCTGCGGTCGGTGCGCGGCGACCAGATCATCGGGCGGCGGCTGGCGGGCGGCCGCCCCGTGCTGGGCATCTGCGTCGGCATGCAGATCCTGTTCGCCAAGGGCATCGAGCACGGCGTCACCACCGAGGGCTGCGGCGAGTGGCCCGGCGTGGTGGAACGGCTGAACGCGCCGGTCGTGCCGCACATGGGCTGGAACACCGTCGAGCCCCCCGAGGGTACGGTGCTGTTCCGCGGCATGGACCCGGACACCCGGTTCTACTTCGTGCACTCCTACGCGGTGCGCCGCTGGGAGCTCGAGCCCGACCCGACGGGACGGCTCGCGCCGCCGCTGGTGACCTGGGCCGAGCACGGCGACCGGTTCGTTGCCGCAGTGGAGAACGGGCCGCTGTGCGCCACCCAGTTCCACCCGGAGAAGTCCGGCGACGCCGGGGCCGAGCTGCTGCGCAACTGGCTGTCCACGCTGGGCTGACCGCCCCGCGCCGCCGCTTTCCACCTGCATCGCTTCCCACCTGCATTGATCTCCACCCGCATCGATAGGGTTTCGTCCATGACACTCACGCTCCTTCCGGCAGTCGACGTCGCAGACGGCCAGGCGGTCCGCCTGGTCCAGGGCGAGGCGGGCACCGAGACCTCCTACGGCGCCCCGCTGGAGGCCGCCCTGGCCTGGCAGCGGGCGGGAGCCGAGTGGATCCATCTGGTCGACCTGGACGCCGCGTTCGGCCGCGGCTCCAACCGCGAGCTGCTCGCCGAGGTGATCGGACGGCTGGACGTGAACGTGGAGCTGTCGGGCGGCATCCGCGACGACGAGTCCCTGGAGGCGGCCCTGGCCACCGGCTGCGCCCGCGTCAACATCGGCACGGCCGCGCTGGAGAACCCCGAGTGGTGCCGGAAGATCATCGCCTCGCACGGCGAGAAGATCGCGGTGGGGCTGGACGTGCGCGGCGACGTGCTGGCCGCCCGCGGCTGGACCCGCGAGGGCGGCGACCTGTGGGAGGTGCTCGACCGGCTGGAGGACGACGGCTGCCCCCGCTACGTCGTCACCGACGTCACCAAGGACGGCACCCTGCGCGGCCCCAACATCGACCTGCTGCGCCGGGTGTGCGCCCGCACCGACAAGCCCGTGATCGCCTCCGGCGGGGTGGCGTCCCTGGACGACCTGCGCGAGATCGCCGCCCTGGTGCCCGAGGGCGTCGAGGGCGCGATCGTGGGCAAGGCGCTGTACGCGGGGGCGTTCACGCTGGAGGAGGCCCTGGAGGCCGTGAAGTGAGGCGGTTCGCGTGAGCAAGGTCGCCGTGCGCGTCATCCCGTGCCTGGACGTGGACGCCGGGCGCGTGGTGAAGGGCGTCAACTTCCGCAACCTGCGCGACGCGGGCGACCCGGTCGAGCTGGCGCGCCGCTACGACGCCGAGGGCGCCGACGAGCTGACCTTCCTGGACATCACCGCGTCCAGCGCCGACCGGTCCACCACCTACGAGGTGGTGCGCCGCACCGCCGAGCAGGTGTTCATCCCGCTCACCGTCGGCGGCGGCGTGCGCACCGTCGAGGACGTGGACCGGCTGCTGCGCGCCGGCGCCGACAAGGTGGCGGTGAACACCGCCGCCATCGCCCGTCCCGAGTTCCTGCGCGAGGCCGCGCACCGGTTCGGGTCGCAGTGCGTGGTGCTGTCGGTGGACGCCCGCCGAGCCGAGGGCACGCCGTCCGGGTTCGAGGTGACCACGCACGGCGGCCGCCGCGGCACCGGCATCGACGCGCTGGAGTGGGCGCGGCGCGGCGAGGAGCTGGGCGTGGGGGAGATCCTGCTCAACTCCATGGACGCCGACGGCACCAAGGCCGGGTTCGACCTGGAGATGCTGCGCCGGGTCCGCGAGGCCGTCTCGGTGCCGGTGATCGCCAGCGGGGGCGCGGGGGCGCTGGAGCACTTCGCGCCGGCCGTGGCGGCGGGCGCCGACGCCGTCCTGGCCGCCAGCGTCTTCCACTTCGGCGATCTGACGATCTCGGCCGTCAAGGACGCGCTGCGCGCCGCCGGCCATCCCGTCCGCTGACCGTCGTCCGCGCGTGACCGCGCGCCGCGCCGCCCGAAGCCGCGCGGCGCGGCGGGCGCCGGTCAGCAGACGCCGTCGCGGGGCGTGGGGTTGGCGAGGCCGAACAGGGCGCGGGCGCGCAGGCCGACCCAGGTGCCGCCGAGGGCGACCGCGCCCCACAGCCACCCGTGCAGACTGCCGGAGGCGATCCCGGCCAGGTAGGCGCCGATGTTGCAGCCGCCCGCCAGCCGGGCGCCGATCCCCATGAGCACGCCGCCCAGCACGGACGCGACGGCGGTGCGCCACGGCAGGCGGCGGTGCAGCGTCCAGGCGCCCGCGGCGGCCGAGGCGACGGCGGCGCCGAGAATGATCCCGATGTCGGTGAGGCTGTTCTTGTCGGCCAGCACCGGGCCCGCCAGCATCTTGGCGTTCCTGGCCTCCTGCCAGTACGTCCAGTGCTCCGGGTGCAGACCGGCCGCCTGCAGGAGCTTGGCGCCCCACAGCGCGAACGCGCTGGTGATGCCCCAGGGGCCGCCGGACACCAGCAGCACGCCGGCGCCGAGGACCGCCAGCGCGACCGCCCCCGCGGCCGGCGGCCAGGATCCGCGGACGATCCGCAGCGCGCCGCGGGCGGTGGGCACCGCGCCGACCGGCGGCGGGGTGCGGCGGGCCTGTACGACGCGGGTCAGCGCCGCCACGCCCGCCAGCGCGGCGATCGTGACCGCCCAGGAGCCGAACCAGCCGATGTGGTCGGCCATCACCACGCCCGGCACGGCGGGCAGGTCGCGCACCAGGTCGTACTGCCAGGTGTAGAGGATCGACCCGGCGACGAACCCGCCGAGGGTGAGCAGGATCGCCGACTGCCCGGAGCCGACGGCGAACAGGGTGCCGGACGCGCAGGCGCCGCCGAGCTGCATGCCGACGCCGAACAGGAACGCCCCGGCGACCACGCCGACGCCCAGGTCGCCCGAGGACGGCGCGGGGGTCGACCCGAACAGCCCGGTGCCGGTGCCGATGATCAGCGCGAACAGCGTGGCGGTGGCGCCGAGCAGCAGGGCGTGGGCGCGCAGGCCGGTGCCGTTGCCCACGGCGATGAGCTGCCGCCACGCGGAGGTGAATCCGAACCGGGAGTGGAACAGGGCCACTCCCAGGCCCAATCCCAGCAGCAGGAGGACGCCGGGCTTGGCCCCGTGCCGCGTCCACACGTACGCGGTGAGGGCCACGGAGACGAGGGAGGCGACCAGGAGCGGTACGCGGCGCACGGGCGGCGCCGGCGGCGCCTCCGGGGGCGGGGAGGAGGTGACGGCGGGGGACAGAAGGCGTGAGGGGACCAGGGTCGTCACAGGCAACTCCAGACATTTCCGGGCGCGGAACAGGGGAAAGGGGTGCGCGGCCGGGCATGGGGAGACGATCGGGGGAGTCGGCTCAGCGAAGAGGGAGGGCGGGGGAGGCGCTCAGGCGCGACACAGGCCGTCGTCGACGCAGGCCAGCGCCATGGTGAACAGCACCATGCGCAGCGACGTCGTCACACCGATCACAGCCGACAAGAGTATCAAGACACCCCGAAAGCGGATGAATTCTCCGCGTCGGGGTCGGCGACGGCGGCCTCGGGGGAGCGTTCGACGACGGGCAGCAGGATCGCCGACGGGTGGTCGGGGTCGTGGAAGACCTCCTGGTCGGCGGGCAGGCCGGGGGACGCCGCGGTCGCCAGCGGCTCCCCGGTGCCGGGGTTGGCGGCCACCTTCGGGTAGGCGCCGCTGGTCACGTGCACGCGGATCCGGTGGCCGCGGCGGAACCGGTGCCCGGTCGGCCACAGGTCGACCGCCACCCGCCGCACGCCGTCCGTGCCCACCGGCGTGCCGGCGGTCGGATGGTCGGGGGCGACCCTCAGGCCGCCCTCGCACACGTTGCGGGACGTGCCGTCGGGCGACACGTCGCACAACCGGACGATGAAGTCGGTGTACGGCCGGCTGGACCGGACGAACAGGTCGGCGGTGACGGGGCCGATGACATCCAGGTCGTGCCGCAGCACGGCGGAAGTGAACACCAGCACGTCCCGGCGCTTCTCCAGAGGGCGGTTGTCGACCGGCTTGGAGGACCCCAGCAGCGACGGCCCGCCCAGGGCGGGCGTGGGATTCGACGGGTCGAAGCGGTACGTGCTGGGCCTGCTGTCCTGGGGGCCGTCCTCGCCGAGCCCGCCGCCCCCGTGCAGGTGCCAGCGTTCCCGCCGCATGCCGGGAGGCGGCCAGTCGCGGTAGTCCCGCCACTCCCGCGCCCCGGTCACGTACAGGCGGACGGGGTTGGCCCGCAGCCCCGAGAAGTCGCCGCGCAGGTGCGCCTTGAACCACGCCAGCGACTCGCGGAGCGCCACCAGGCCGTGCCGGGCGTCGGCGTGCCACCAGGGCCCGATCGTCAGGTACGGCTCGTGCCCGGCGGACCGCAGCGCCAGGTAGTCCCGCAGCTCCCAGGGCAGGAACACGTCGTACCAGCCGCCCAGCAGCCGCACCGGCGCCGCCACCTGGCCGACCGTGCCGCTGAAATCGCGGCGCCGCCAGTACTCGGCGCCCGACTCGTGGTTGGCGAGCAGGTCCCGGTAGAAGCGCATCGGCTCGCCGCCGGCCAGCACGTCCAGCTCCGCCAGCGGACGCAGCGAGCGGGCCGCCCGCAGGGCGCGGCGCCGCGACAGCATCGGCCCGGCGATCAGGCCGAGCGGGCCGGCGAGCGGGCCGAACGCCGAGGTCTGGCGGCGGGTCAGCTCCGTCCACCCCAGCGTGGACTCCAGGGCGAACGAGCCGCCCACGTACGCGGCCTCCCGGAACGACGACGCGGTGACCTGCAGCGCCATGGCCTTCAGCTCGGGCCCGGCCTCGGCCGCCAGCGCCCACGCCGAGTAGCCCAGGTAGCTGGCCCCGTAGGCGGCGAACGACCCGTCGAACCACGGCTGCTCGCGCATCCAGGCGACGGTCGCCAGCCCGTCCTCGCGCTCGTGGCCGAGCGGGTCGAACTCGCCGCCCGACCCGAACGTGCCGCGCACGCTCTGCACCAGCAGCTGGAACCCGAACGGCACGAACGGCAGGCCGGCCATCACGGCGGCG
Source organism: Actinomadura rubrobrunea NBRC 15275 (assembly GCF_001552235.1). Taxonomy (NCBI): domain Bacteria; kingdom Bacillati; phylum Actinomycetota; class Actinomycetes; order Streptosporangiales; family Thermomonosporaceae; genus Actinomadura; species Actinomadura viridilutea. The sequence goes on from NZ_BCQU01000082.1 coordinate 26,601, forward strand.
GGCCCGCGCCGTCCGTACGGCGTGCGCACGAGGACGGTGGGCGGGCGGCGCGCGCCGCGCGGGACGTACCGGTCGGCCAGCAGGACCACCCCGTCCGGCATCGGCACCGGGATGTCGCGCTCGACCGTGTAGCGGGGGTGGAGGGACCGGGGCAGGCGGATCGGCGCCGTCGGCAGGGGCGGCAGTCGATCAAGGTGGTCCCTGAGGGCCATGGGTGCTCCGCTTCTCGTGGCTACTGCCTAGTAATCACGGTAGCCGTTGAAACGTCATCGTGAAACGTGACGGGTCGGAGGATTTGGGCAGGTAAAGACGGGGATCGGGGATGGCGGCGGACGCCGCCGCACGAGCACGGGTTCGGGAGGGCGACGATGTGGGCCGGTCACAACTCGCCGACGCGCTCGCCGCTGCGCAGCGCGGGCCCGCCGGCGGTCCGCCCGGCCGCCGCGTGGTACGCCCTGCCCGTGGCGCTGGTGCTGTCCGCGGTGACCGGGCTGGCGGTCGTGCTCGCCGTGAGCTGGGACGCCTCCAAGGCCGCCCAGGCCGACCCGGTCGTGATCGACGGGCGCGGGCACAAGCGCCCGGACCTGGTCGCCGGGCGCCGCTACCTGCTGTACGTGCCGAGGGGTGCGCACGCGCCGGCCTCCTGCGAGGTCGCGCTCGGGACGGCGTCGGTTCCGCTGGCGTTGACCAGGAGCGACCCGTGGGCCGCCGCACAGCGGGCCGGCTACCGCTACGCCGCCTCGTTCCGGGCGCCGGTGTCCGGGCCGACCCGGCTCGTCTGCACGGGCGACGCGCCCCGGCTGATGATCGCGCCGGACGACGCCGTGCACGGCCTGCTGGGGCTGGCCGTGCTGGCGGCCCTGGCGATGACCGGCGCCGGGGCGGTCGGCTTCGTGGTGATCTTCGTGCGCCGGCGGCTGACCCGGCGCCGCCTGGCCTACGGCCTGCCCTGAGCCCGGGGCCCCGTCGCGGGCGCCCGCCGCAGGGCGCCCGCCACAGGGCGTCCGCGACAGGGCGTCCGCGACAGGGCGTGCGCGACGGGGCGTCCGGTCAGGCCAGCAGGGTCTCGCCGATCCAGCCGCCGGGGCCGCAGCCCGGAGGCAGCGCGAAGACGGCGGAGCCGACCGGCGTGGTCCAGAGGTTGAGCAGGTCGGAGGCGGCCAGCCTCCGCTGGACCGGGACGAACTGGCGGTGCAGGTCCGCCTGGTAGGAGACGAACAGCAGCCCCGAGTCGGCGACGCCGTCGCGGCTGATCGATTCGTCGTAGTTGTAGCCGCGTCGCAGCATGCGCAGCGCCGGGTCGGCCGCGCGGGCGAGGCGGATGTGGGCGTTGTCGGAGATGACCGGGAAGCCGAGCTCGTCCTTGGCCGTGAAGTCCGGCTCGTCGTGTTCGGCCTTCCCGGTGAGCGGGGCCCCGGTCCGCAGGTCGCGGCCGACGGCGAACGCCTTGGCCCCCTCGTCGGCCTCGTCCCACTTCTCCAGGTCCATGCTGATGCGCCGCAGGACCATGACGGTTCCGCCGCGCAGCCACTCCGGCCCGTCACTGATCCACACCGCCTTGTCCAGGTCGGCGGGCTGGACGGTGCCGTCGAGCTGGCCCATGAGGTTGCGCTGGGTCTGGCCCGCGGGCTGGTTGCGGCGGAACCCGCGCTGGGTCCAGCGCACGGCGGCGAAGTCGCGGGCGTCCTTGACGATCAGACGCAGCGCGTGGGCCAGGGTGACGGCGTCGTCGGCGCACAGCTGGACGAGCAGGTCGCCGCCGCTCCAGCGGTCCTCCAACCGGTCGATGGAAAAGCGCGGCAGGTCGAGCCGTGGCTGCCGGTCCCGCAGCTTCGCCTTGGCGAACAGGCCGGGCCCGAACCCGAAGGTGACGGTGAGCCGCGCGGGCCGGTCGGCGAGCTCGGGCTGGGCGTCGGCCAGGCCCTGGCGGCCGGCGGTGAGACGGCGGGCGTCGTCGGTGAGCAGCCGCATGAGCCGTCCGAGCGCGGCCCGGTCGGTGCCGGGGCGCAGGTCGAACGCGACGAACACCGCGTGCACCTGCGGAGGGGTGGCGATGCCGGCCTGGTGCGCGCCGTGGAACGGCACGACGTCGGGGGTCCGCGCGGGCGCGGCGGGCCGGTCGGCGCGGCGGTCGGCGCGGCAGGCCGCGGCGG
>NZ_BCQU01000083.1:0-28231 GCF_001552235.1 Actinomadura rubrobrunea NBRC 15275
CCGAGGGGAAGGTCGAGGGCGAAGCCGAGATGATTTTGACGGTGCTGGCCGCTCGTGGTGTGGAGGTGTCGGACGAGGTTCGGGCGCGCATCCGCGGCTGCACGGATCTGGAAGTGCTCAAGGAGTGGGGGCGACGGGCCGCGACGGCCGAGTCCATTGACGATCTCCAGCTCGATCCAGCGTCCGATCATTGACCAGCCGCGGCGTGGCGCTTTCTCGGGGTCGGAGCCGATCTGCACCGGTCCCGGCTCGGTGGCATCGTGATCGCGCAGGTAGGCCGTACGTCTTCTGAAGATCGCGGATAACCTTACGCGCTGCGGGCCTGTCCACGATTGCCGCACATGTCCCTGACGCTCTGGCTCTTTGGAGAATGGCGTCCCGTCGTATCACCTGGCAATCACCTGGCAACCAGGATGAAGCTGAAGAACTACGAGTTCCAGAGCGATTTCGCCCGCCACTACTACGGACGCGGCAAAGCCGAGGGCATGGCCGAGGGGAAGGTCGAGGGCGAAGCCGAGATGATTTTGACGGTGCTGGCCGCTCGTGGTGTGGAGGTGTCGGACGAGGTTCGGGCGCGCATCCGCAGCTGCACGGATCTGAAAGTTCTCAAGGAGTGGGGTCGGCGGGCCACCACGGCCGCGTCCGTTGATGACGTCGTGATCGAGCTATGAGTCGGTCCCGACTGGCCACGGCCCAGGCTTGCAGCGTCCTCGCAAAAGCTGCCTCTCGTCGCTTCCGCTGGACTCTCTGCCTGCGTGTTGGTCATGGCAGTCGGTCGGGCCCCGGGGTGTTCCCGGGGCCCGACCTGTCCGTCAGTTGCGGAGGTAGGGCAGCAGTCTCCTCAAGGCCATGGCGGCATGCCAGGACGCAATGCGGTGGTAGGAGTCGTCCTTGCCCTGTCCGGCGTCGTCGGAGATGCCGCGCACCACGGCCCAGCCGTGAGGCTGTCCGGACTGGGCGGTCCTCTCATGGCAGGCGAGGGAGAGACCGCCTGATTCCATGTCGATCGCCAGGATCTTGTCGTTGAAGCCGGCCAGGTACGACAGGATTTCGGCGTCCTGGTCGGCGATGACCGCATCACCTGAGCCGATGGGCCCGGTCAGCATCCGCATGGTGCGCGTGACGCCGGCGGGATCCTCGACCTGGAACTCGGCGGGCTCGTTCTCGGTGAAGAAGGCGTTGATCGCGTGGCGGATGTCTGCGGGCGCCTCCCGCTCCTCGCCTCGGTGCCGGATGCCCATAGGGGTCTCCTTGCGCAGGTCGTAGTAGACGACGCGGGTGGCGACCACGACGTCACCGACTCGGACATCGCGATGGAAACCCCCTCCGATGCCCACCAGCACGACCACCTTCGGATCGAAATGGCGCCGAAGGTTGTCGTAGGCGGCCATGGCGGAACGATTCCCCTGCTCAAGAGCGCGAATGGCGACGACGCTGATGGGACCGGTACGGTCCTGCACGTCCGCGGCATAGAAGTGGAGACCGCCGATCTGCTGCTTGCGCAGGCCCAGTGCGGTGACCACGGCCTGTGCCTCGACGCTCAGGATCGTGATGATCCCTACATCAGCGCGCCGGCTTTCGGGCTGGGAGGTCGTCGAGCCGTCCTGTTCCGTGACCGGAGTGCTGACATGCAGAACCGGTCGGTGGCCCACGGCGGACGACGTGACGTTTGCCGTGCCGCCGTAGTTGAGGATTCCTTCGACGTGGTGCTTTTGAGTCAAAGCTGGGCTCCCTGGGATGCTGCGGCGGCTGCCTCAGCCGCGCCGCCGTGGATGATCTGGGCGTTGCCGCCCACGGCCGAATTGTTGATGTCGACGTGTCCGCCCATGTTGAGGACGCTCGCGCTGATGATGGTCTCTGCGCGTTTTTTGAATGCCGACGTGTCGACGTTGTGTGCGGTGAGGAAGTCCTCGGTGGCCTCGAGGAGGCGAAGTTCGATGATCTTCAGTTGCTCTTCGATGGTCGGTCTGTCGAGGCTCGAATCCTTCCACTCGGCGGCCTTGTGCTCGCGGACGCTGAACGTGGAGGCGGTCAAGGGGCCATGACGATGCGTCGACTTGGCCTGGAGCATGGCGAATCCGGTGTGCAGGAGGATGAGCGGCGCCTTCGCGACGCGAAATGACCTCACCACGTGGTAGGGCAGGTCACACAGGCTGCGCAGAACCAGCCTTATGGGTGTGCCGTCGGTGTAGGGGCCTGATCCTGGTGAGTGGTATTCGGCGGGAGTTCGGGTCAGCGCGCAGGCCGCGAAGTCGAGGCAGAGTGAACGTCCCTGGATCGCGACCCTGAGAAAGACGGTGGTGACCAGCTCTCCGGACGAAGTGGTGCGGATTTCCAGGAAGTGGTGTGCGACACCGGGCGGCGCGTCAATGATCCTTCTCATATGCTCCCGGCCGAAGTCGCCCGTGAGCAGGACGGGATCGGTGGTGATTTCGTCTTCGCAGACGAAAACGCGATCCGTCACCGAGTAGCCGGGCAGGTGGACGGGGTCGGCGGTGAGGCCGATCGGTTTCATCTTCCGTTTGAGATGCTCGACGAGTTCGTGTGCGTCGAACGGCGGTGTCACGTGCTCCCGGTCGCTCATATCGGCTCTGCCCGAGCCATTGGCGCTGTGGCGGGGGAGGTGGTCGGGGAGAGGGGCAGCGGGTTTCAGCAGCTGGATGGTCAGTGGCGGCACCCAGCGATGAATCAGTTTGCCGCTGCCGACGAACATGCTGGGGGTGTCGGAGAGATCCAAGGACGGCAGTGTCTCGCTGTCATCCTTGGGCTTGGGGCGGCTGTACACCACGAGCGGGTGGAGTTGCTGGTCGTCGATCGCCTTCAGCCGCCTGCCAAGTCTCCTGGGGCGGACGGGACCGCCTCGATGCAGCGCCGTCAGATGTCGTGCTCGCTGGACTTCTGCGAAGGCAACGGCGGCGGTGATGAGCAGCAGGAGCGGGAGCGCCGATGCCATCGCCTCCCGCAGCGAGAGTCCATACGCCCCCGCTGTCAGGGCGGTCACGATGACGGCGAGGAGACAGCCCCGGGCGCTCACGAGCAAGGTCCGCTTGTGCCGGCTCAGATCGTTGGTGTCATGGCGCGTCACGTCCCGCCTCAGCCAGTCGTCCAACTTCGTCTTGGTCGATTCCCTTAGGACGGTGGAGGCGGAGCGCAGCACCTGGCCCACGAGGTGCCAAAGGACCAACCCGCCGACGGCTGCGAAGAATGCCGGCGGTCGTACGGACCAGCCGCCGATGAGCACGGCGAGCACTGCGGCGTCCCTGAGCGCTTCCAGCCGCCATGCTCTCCACGCATGGGTCACGACGGGGACGACGTCGTATCCATAGGACGGTGGCACGCGTCGGCGCGGCGCGTTGTGGACTTGGGTGATCACGTCGTCGCGGAACTCCGGATCCAGGTACACGCCGGCGCACAGCGCCCGTGTCGTCTCATCGCCCCGGTGGGGCCGCGCAGCCCCCGGTTTCTTGATCAGCGAGACCTTGGATTCGCCCACGGCGCCTCCAGAGACCAGTTTTGGTAGGTCAGACCTTAAGTAGCCGAGTAGGTTTAGGTCAAGACGACCTTTAGGGGGTGGGCGATGGCGGACAGCCGGACTCGGAGAGATCGCGTGGGGGCTGCCGCGATCACCGTGGACTTGGTGATCTTCACTGTGCGGGACGATGAGCTGCATGTGCTGGTGATCGAGCGAGGCAAGGAGCCGTATCTGGGGCGGCTCGCTCTGCCCGGCGGGCACGTCCGGGACGACGAGACGCTGGACGAGGCCGCACTGCGGGAACTGGCCGAGGAGACCGGGCTGGACGGGCGCAAGCTCCACCTGGAGCAGTTGCGCGCGTACGGGGATCCGGGACGTGATCCAAGGGGCCGTGTCGTCACCGTCGCCTACCTTGCGTTGGGGCCGGACATGCCTCTGCCCGTTGCGGGCACGGACGCGCGGGCGGCGCGGTGGGTGCCGGTGCAGCCTTTGCTGGAGGAGTCCGCCGCACTGGCCTTCGACCACGGCGTTATCCTTCGCGAGGGGTTGGAGAGGGCCCGTTCGCGGCTGGAGTACACAACGGTGGCGGCTGCGTTCTGCCCTGAAACGTTCACCGTCGCCGACCTGCGGCGTGTGTACGAAGTGGTCTGGGGGGTTCGACTCGACCCCAGTAATTTCCGTCGCAAGGTGACGAGAGCGGAGCGGTTCCTCATCCCTACGGGGGAGCGCCGCACTCCCGGAACGGGGAGGCCTGCGGCCCTGTACCGACGCGGACCGGCCCAGTTGCTGCACCCGCCGCTGTTGCGTACGGGGGACGTTGCGCGGGCTCAGTCCACGGGGCCTGGGCTGCGCTGAACGGGAGGGGCCTCGGGAGATGTCATCGGTTGCTGGTGTGGGCTTCAGGGCGAGTTTCCCGGTGGGATGGCGAGTGGTCGAGATGTAGGGCGGGGGTCGGCTGGCGGAGGCGTGGTGACGACGTTGCTGCGCAGGCTCGAAAGCCCTGCTGGGAGTACTCGCCGCCGGGTGGTGGCGGGCGTGGCGTGGTTCTCAAGGGCGACGACGGGGTCGAACTATGGCGGTCTCGGTGGGGTTGGGCTGGGGAGGGGCGCCGGCGTGAGCGGCTGGGGCTTGGCTGTTCAGAGGCGTCGGGCTTCGTGACTGGCGGAGGGGGCCGCGCCGCCGTCTCAGAAGGCGCGGCAGTTATCGGTTTGCGCGCCACCCTCAGGACCCATAAAGTTGAAGCGTCGACGCGGGGTGGAGCAGTTCGGTAGCTCGCTGGGCTCATAACCCAGAGGCCGCAGGTTCAAATCCTGCCCCCGCTACTAGGTCAGAGGCTCTGTTCGCGGGCTCGCTCGCGGGCAGGGCCTCTTCGCATGTTCTCCCAAGTGTGCTGGACGGCGGACTGAAGCAGCTCTGGCGTCGGCACCAGTTCGCTTCCGGCGAGCTTTCGCTCGCGCCCGACCTGGGCGTCGTGCGCGGTCGCGCCGACGGCTTGATCAACACCGGCGGGGAGAAGGTCGTGGCCTGCGAGGTCGCCGTGGTGCCGCCCCGCCACTTGGTCGTGCGCGACGTGGCGTGCTCTCGGCGGTTTTGAGCGGGTGACCCGCTGAGGGGGCGCGGTGGTGCGTTCTTATGCTGGGGGCGTGCGGAAGGTTTGGGCGGGGGCGTTGTTGGACGCCGGGTGCGTGCTCGTCTTCGCGGCTGTCGGACGGGCGTCGCATGACGAGGCGGCGAGTCTGACGGGGCTGGCGGGCACGGCGTGGCCGTTCCTGGTGGGGCTGGCCGTCGGCTGGCTGGTGATGCGGGCGTGGCGGCGGCCGGAGGCGCTGGTGCCCGCGGGCGTCGGGAACGTGGCGTGCACCGTGGCGGTGGGCATGGCGCTGCGGGTGGTCTCGGGTCAGGGGACGGCGGTCGCGTTCATCGTGGTGGCGACGGTGTTCACCGCGTTGCTCCTGCTGGGATGGCGGCTCGTCGCGCGGATGGTGCGGCGGCCCGCGGTGAGCGGATAGGACGTTCCGAAGCGCGGGACGTCCGTTTGCTGATCGTTTCGGTTGACGGGATGCCGCGGCGCTGGTGAAGTTACCCCCGAGTTCGACTCGGTGGGAAAGGGACGTCATGGCATCTGCCCTGCGGGACTGGCTGAACAAGCCGAACGCCGAGCGCGGCGTGCATCTGGCGACCGATGACGGAGGCTGGGAGTTCCGCGACTACGGCGCGCTGGCCGCGGCGGCGCGGCGGACGGCGGGGGCGCTCGCCGAGGAGGGCGTCGGACCCGGCGACGTGGTGTGCGTCGTCCTGCCGACCGACTTCACGTGCGTGGAGACGTACTTCGGCGTGTGGGCGGCGGGCGCGACGGTGTGCCTGCTGACGCCGCCGCTGTTCCAGGACGGCGACGAGTACGTGGCGCACGTCGCGGCGATCCTGCGGCAGGCGCGGCCCACGCTGACCGTCGCGTCCGAGGACCTGGCGCCGCTGATCGGACGGGCCATGGCGGACGCGGGGCTCGACGGGCGGCCGTGGATTCCCCGGCAGGCGCCGCGGGAGGCCGAGGTCCGGGAGGCGGGGGAGCTGGCGCTGCTGCAGTTCACCTCCGGGTCCAGCGGCGCGCCGCGCGGCGTGATGGTCACCTGGCGGAACCTGGAGGCGAACGTCGAGCTCATCAGCCGGACGGCCGGGTTCGGCGACGACGACACCGTGGCGTCCTGGCTGCCGCTGTACCACGACATGGGGCTGATCGGGTGCTTCATCACGCCGATCTCCCGGCAGTTCGAGCTGCGGCTGATGCGGCCCGACCACTTCATCCGGGACCCGGCGCGGTGGCTGCGGTGCTTCGCGGAGGCCGAGCACACGGCGGCGCCTCCGTTCGCGTACGCCTACTGCGCGCGGCGGGTGAAGCCCGAGCAGCTCGAGGGCGTGGACCTGTCGGGCTGGCGCACCGCGATCATCGGGGCGGAGCCGATCGATCCGCACGCGCTGGAGTCCTTCGCCCGGCTGGTGGAGCCGTTCGGGTTCTCGCGGCACACGTTCACGCCCGCGTACGGGATGGCGGAGGCCACGCTGCTGATCACCGCGGACAACCGGCGGGAGGACCCGCTGGCGGTGCGGCCCGACCCGGAGTCGCTGGAGTTCGGACGGCCGGTGCGCATCCTCGACTCCCACACGCTGGGGCCCGCGTCCGTGGGCGCCAAGGCGGGCTGGGTGGTCGGCTGCGGCACGCCCCAGGAGGACGTGCCGGTGACGATCGTGGACGACGACGGCCGCCCGCTGCCCGAGGGGCACCTCGGGGAGATCGTCGTCGGGGGCGAGTCGGCGTGCGCCGGCTACTACGCGGGCGCCGAGGGCAAGTCGACGCGGTTCGAGAACGGGCTCGTCTACACCGGCGACGCGGGCTTCTTCCACGAGGGCCAGCTGTTCGTGCTCGGCCGCATGGGCGACAGCATCAAGGTCCGCGGCCGGTCCGTGTACGTCGAGGACCTCGAGTCCAAGATCGCCGAGATGACCGGCCTGGGCAAGGGCCGGATCGTCGTGGTCGGCGTGCCCGGCGCCGGCAGGACGGGGCTGGCGGTGTTCGCCGAGACCAACGACGCGCCGTGGGCGCCGGAGGTGCGCGAGCATCTGCGCCGCAGGCTCGGCGCCGACGTCGAGGTCACGATCGTGGTGGGCGGCGGCCTCATCCAGCGCACGTCCAGCGGCAAGCCGCGCCGCCGTTACATGTGGGAACGGCTCCAGGCGGGGAAGATGCCCGGAGCGCGGATCGTCCCGCCGGCGTAGAGCCTCGGTTGACCGGCGTCGTCGGTGCGGACACGATGTCCGATGACGTGGGGAAAGGCCGACGATGCCCGTGACGACATCCCTGCTGCGGCTGGGGGCCCGCCTGGGGGCGACCGCGCAGAACGCTCTCGAGGTGGCCCGGTTCGGCGGGCTGCGGACCGATGAGGACGCCTCGCCGTACGAGGTGGTCGCCGCCCAGCGGGTGTACCGGCTGCGGCGCTACTTCCCGGGGGACGGCGCGGGCGCGCGGCCGGTGGTGCTGCTCGTCCCGCCGCTGATGATCACCGCGGAGGTGTACGACATCTCCTCGCGGGTCAGCGCGGTGCGGGTGCTGCGCGAGCGGGGCGTGGACCCGTGGGTGGTCGACTTCGGCGCGCCGGAGCGGGAGCCCGGCGGGTTGGAACGCACCATCACCGACCACGTGCTGGCGGTCAGCGACGCCGTCGACCGGGTCCGCGAGGCCGCGGGGCGGGACGTGCACGTCGCGGGCTATTCGCAGGGCGGCATGTTCGCCTACCAGGCGGCGGCGTACCGGCGCAGCGAGGGCGTCGCGTCGCTGGTGACGTTCGGCAGCCCGGCCGACACCAGCGTGGGGAGCCCGTTCGGGGTGCCGGCGTGGCTGGCGGCCGAGAGCGCGGGGCGGCTGCCCGAGGGGCTGCTCGGCGGCTTCGCCGTGCCGGGGTGGGTGACGCGCACCGGGTTCCAGCTGCTCAGCCCGGTGAAGTCGGTGCGCAGCCGGATCGACTTCGTGCTCGCGCTGCACGACCGGGAGCGGCTGGCGCCGCGCGAGCGGCAGCGCCGGTTCCTGGAGCGCGAGGGCTGGGTGTCGTGGCCGGGGCCGGCGCTGGCGGAGTTCGTCCGCCAGTTCGTCGCGCACAACCGGATGCTGACCGGCGGGTTCGTCATCGGGGACCGGGTGGTGACGCTGGCCGACATCTCCTGCCCGGTGCTGGCGTTCGTCGGCGAGGTCGACGAGATCGCCCCGCCCGAGATGGTGCGCGCGATCGGACGGGCCGCGCCGCGCGCGCGGGTGTACGAGGCGAGCCTGCGGGCCGGGCACTTCGGGCTGGTCGTGGGGAGCCTGGCCGTCGCGCAGAGCTGGCCGGCCGTGGCCGGATGGGTCAGGTGGCGGGAGGGGGACGGCGACCTGCCCGAGATCGCGCGTCCCCTGGAAGGGGAGGAGCACGCGGCGCCGTCCCCTCCGGGCGGGCCCGTGGGCTACGGCCTGCAGCTGGCGGCCGGGGTCGGCGCGAGCGCGGCCCGCTCGGCGGTGGCGACGGCGGCGCGGGCCGTCGGCGGGATCCGGCAGATCGCGCGGGAGGCCGGGCAGAACCTGCCGCGGCTGGCGCGGCTGGAGGGCATCCGGGCGGACACGCCCGTGTCGATGGGGCTGCTGCTGGACGAGCAGGCCGAACGCGCCCCCGACGACGTGTTCTTCCTCTACCGGGGGCGCGCGTACACGCAGGCCGCCGCCAAGAGGCGCATCGACGCGGTGGTGCGCGGCCTGATCAGCATCGGGGTGCGGCAGGGCGACCCGGTGGGCGTGCTGATGGAGACGCGGCCGAGCGCGCTGGCGCTGGTGGCGGCGATCAACCGGCTCGGCGCCGTGGCGGTGCTGCTGCGTCCCGACGGCGACCTGGAGCGCGAGGCGCGCCTCGGCCGGATCGACCGGATCATCGCCGATCCGGAGAACGCCGAGCGGGCCGCGGCGCTGGAGGGCGTCCGGGCGTACCTGCTGGGCGGCGCGGGCCCCGGCGGGCCGGGCGGGGACGACCGGACGCGCGGGCTCCCGCTGGTCGACATGGAGCGCATCGACCCGGACGAGGTGCCGGTGCCCGCCTGGTACCGGCCCAACCCGGGACGCGCGAGCGACCTGGCGTTCGTGTGCTTCACGGGCGACGGGGAGCGTCTGCGCGCCAACCGGATCACCAACCGGCGGTGGGCCCTGTCGGCGTTCGGCACCGCGTCGTCGGCGTCGCTGTCGGCGGCCGACACCGTGTTCAGCATCACCCCGTTGCAGCACCCGTCCGCGCTGCTGATGAGCCTGGGCGGGGCGGTGGCGGGCGGGGCCCGGCTGGCGCTGGCCACCGCCTACGACCCGGAGACGTTCTGGGACGAGGCGCGCCGTTACGGCGTGACCGTCGCTTCCTACACGTGGACGCTGCTGCGCGACCTGGTGAACGCGCCGCCGCAGCCGGGGGAGCGGCACCATGCCGTGCGGCTGTTCATCGGGTCGGGCATGCCGCGCGGGCTGTGGCGGCGCGTGGAGGAGCGGTTCGCGCCCGCGCGCGTCCTGGAGTTCTACGCCACCACCGAGGCCGAGGCGATCCTGGTCAACCTGACCGGCAGGAAGCCGGGGTCGCTGGGGCGCCCGCTGCCCGGCGGCGCCGAGGTGCGGCTGGCGCGCTACGACCTGGAGAACGGGCGGCCGGAGGAGGGCCCCGACGGGCTCGCCGTCGAGTGCGCGCCGGACGAGATCGGCGTGCTGCTGGTGCGGGTGCCGCCCGAGGCCGCCGCGGCCGCGGCGGCGGACGACCGCGGGGGGCGGCGCCCGCTGCGCGGGCTGTTCGAGCCGGGGGACGCGTGGCTGTCCACCGGTGACCTGTTCCGGCGGGACGCCGACGGCGACTACTGGCTGGTCGGACGGGAGAGCGAGCTGATCCGCACGGCCGACGGCATCGTCCCGCCCGGCCCGATCAGCGACGCGCTCGGCGACCTGCCGTACGTCGACGCGGTCGCGGTGTACGGGATCCCGGCGCCGGACGGCACCGAGATCGCCGCGGCGGCGGTCAGCCTCCGCGACCCGGACGCCCGGGTCAAGGCCGTCGACCTGGCGGAGGCGCTGCTGCGGGTGCCGGCGGAGCTGCGGCCCGCGCTCGTCCGCGTGGTGGACGACATCCCGGTGACGAGCGGGCGGCGTCTGCTGACCGCCCCGCTGCGCGCGGAGGGGATGCCGCGTCCGGGCGAGGGACGGGCCTTCGTCCGCGACTCCGCGGGCGGGTACCGGCCGCTGGAGTGAACCTGGACGGCCTTCGACCCATGCGTTACAACAAAGCTACAGATATCGCTCTTTTGTAGCTTCGTCCCCTCGGGGGCGTGGGAGGGTCCATGGCCGCCAGCATCCTCGCCCCGCCGCCGCCCGGAAGCGGGCTCAAAGCCGTCCCCGGCGTGCCCGGCCTGCCGTACATCGGCAACACCGTGGCGGTGATGCGCGATCCGTTCGGGCAGGCCCGCAAGCGGTACGCCCAGTACGGCCCGGTCTCGTGGGGCTGGCTGCTCGGCCAGCGCACCGTGACCGTCCAGGGGCCGGAGGCCGCCGAGACCGTCCTGGTCAACAGGGACAAGGCGTTCGCCAACGGCCCCGCCTGGAGCTACTTCATCGGGCCGTTCTTCCGGCGCGGCATCATGCTCCTGGACTTCGAGGAGCACCTGCACCACCGGCGCATCATGCAGCAGGCGTTCACCCGGGACCGGCTGCGCGCCTACATGGACGCGATGGCGCCCGGCATCGCCCGCGGCGTGGACGCCTGGGAGCCCGGCCGCGGCTTCACCGTCTACGACCACGTCAAGCGGCTCACCCTCGACCTGGCCGTGGACGTCTTCATGGGCGTCGAGCTCGACCCCGCCGAGGCCGCCCGGATCAACGGCGCGTTCATCGACGCCGTCCGCGCGGGCACCGCGTACGTGCGCTTCCCCGTGCCCGGCCTGCGCTGGCACAAGGGCCTGCGCGCCCGCCGGGTGCTGGAGGACTTCTTCCGCCGCAACCTGCCCGCCAAGCGGCGCGACGGCGGCGACGACCTGTTCGCCGCGCTGTGCCAGGCCGAGACCGACGACGGCCACCGCTTCACCGACGAGGACGTCGTCAACCACATGATCTTCGCGTTGATGGCGGCGCACGACACCACCACCATCACGCTCACCACGATGGCGTACTACCTGGCCAAGTACCCCGAGTGGCAGGAGCGGGCGCGGGAGGAGTCGCTGGCGCTGGGCACGCCGGTGCTGCGGTTCGACGACCTGGAGGCGCTGACGACGGTCGACCTGGTGATGAAGGAGTCGCTGCGGCTCGTCGCGCCGGTGCCCGCGCTGCCGCGCCGCGCCGTCAAGGACACCTCGATCCTCGGCCACCACATCCCGGCCGGGACCCTGGTCGTGGTGCCGCTGCTCACCAACCACCGCATGGCCGAATGGTGGCCGGACCCGGACCGCTTCGACCCCGAGCGGTTCTCCCCGGAGCGCCGCGAGGACAAGGTGCACAAGTACGCCTGGGCGCCGTTCGGCGGCGGCGCCCACAAGTGTATCGGCATGCACTTCGCGGGCATGCAGATCAAGAGCATCCTGCACCAGGTCCTGTGCCGGTACGGCTGGAGCGTGCCGGGCCGGTACGAGTGGCCGCTGGACACCACGTCGCTTCCCTCGCCCAGGGACGGCCTGCCCGTGCACCTGTACCGGCTGCGGGAGGCCCGATGAGCGCGGTCGTGGCGATCACCGGCGGCGCGCGGGGCATCGGCCTGGCCACGGCGCGGGCCGTCCGCGCCGCGGGCGCGGACGTCGTCATCGGCGACATCGACGAGGCCGCCGTCACCCGGGCCGCCGAGCGCCTCGGCGTGCGCGGGCTGCCGCTGGACGTGACCTCGCGCGCGTCGTTCACCGCGTTCCTGGACGCGGCCGGGCCGGTCGACGTGCTGGTCAACAACGCGGGGATCATGCCGATCGGGCCGGTCGCGCGGGAGAGCGACGCCGACGCCCGCCGCTGCATGGACGTCAACGTGCACGGCGTCATGCTCGGCACCAAGCTCGCGCTGGAGCGGATGCTGCCGCGCGGGCGGGGCCACATCGTCAACATCGCGTCCCTGGCGGGCGTGCTGCCGACGCCGGGGCTGGCCCTCTACAACGCCAGCAAGGCCGCCGTCGTCGCGTTCACCGAGGCGACCCGGCTGGAGGTGCGGGACCGGGGCGTGCACGTCAGCGCGGTCCTGCCGACGTTCACCAACACCGAGCTCATCGCCGGGACGCGCAGCCCTCGGGGCCAGCGCAACTGCGAGCCGGAGGAGGTGGCCGCCGCCGTCGTCGACGTCATCCGCCGGCCCCGTCCGCAGGTCGTCGTCCCGCGCCGGCTCGGCGCGCAGGTGCGGCTCGGCGCGCTGCTCCCGGACGCCCTCAGACGCGCCATCGCCCGCCGCTACGGCCTCGACCGCATCTTCCTGGACTACGACCCCGAGGCGCGCAGGGCCTACGACGCCCGCATCCGCGCCCAGGCGCCGGAGTGACCGTCCCGCCTTCGGGCGGCTGCCTGCGGGCCAGGTGCAGGTCAGCGCACCCGGGGGCGGCCGTCGCGGGCGAAGGCGCGGCGGGCGTGCGGAAAGTAACGGACGGCCTCCGGCAGCAGGGGCCACACGAGGTCGAGACGGCGGACGACGGCGGCGAACCGCCGGTAGCGGCGTTCGTCCGCCGGGCTCCACGGCAGGTCCAGCAGCTTCCGTGCGCGCGGAGGCAGGCCGCCGACGGTGATGAAGCGGGCGACGGCGTTCAGCGGCGGGCTGATGAGGCGCCACAGGGCGCGCGGGACGCGGCGCGGTGCGGGCAGGCCCTTGGTGACGTACCCGACGCCGTAGCGCGCGGTGGGGTGGGGTTCGAGCACCTCCTCCAGCATCCGCTTCCAGTACGCCTGGAACGCCTCCCAGTCCTCGGGCATGACCCGGTCGCTCACCCCGTACCGGCGGAACCACGTCTTCGACTCGACGTAGATGCGGCGCCGGTCGGCGTCGGTCAGCGGGCGGACGAACGTGTCGATCCCGTACATCAGGTGGTCGACGAACGTGGCGTGCGCCCAGTAGAAGGTCGCCGGGTCGAGCGCGTGGTAGCGGGAGCCGTCGGGCAGCGTGCCCTTGACCTCGCGGTGGTAGTCGCGGACGCGGCGCCCGGTCGCCTCGGCGTCCGGCCCGCCGTACACGGTGTCCATGATGGGGCCGACCGAGCGGCGCACGCGGGCGGACGTCTCGGAGAAGAAGACCGAGTGGTCCCGCACGCCCTGGCCGAGCGCCGGGAGCATGTTCTGCAGGACGGCCGCGCGCGGCCCCACGAGCAGCAGCCGGGTGTCGCCGAAGTAGCGCCAGGTGAGCGCGGCGGGGTCGAGCGGGGGATCGGCGGGGGCGTGGTCGTCCGTCATGCGCACCACCCAGGGCGAAGCAACAAAACAACAGCAATTGTAACTTCGTTGTTCACCGGTAGGGTTCGGGTCATGACCACCGATGCGTCCGCGCCGGCCGAGCTGGTGGACCGGCTGCTGGCCGGCGCCCCCGACGCCGACGACCTGGACGCCCGGATCATGGACGCCGCGCTGGCGGAGTTCTCCGCCTACGGGCTGCGCCGCGTGAGCGTCGAGGACGTCGCCAAGCGGGCCCGGGTCGCGCGCACCACGATCTACCGGCGGTTCACCAACAAGGAGCAGCTGCTGCAGGCGGTGATCCTGCGCGAGGTCCGCCGCTTCCTGTCCGGGATCGCCGAGGCCACCGAGGGGCTGCCGACGGCGGAGGACGCGGTCGTCGAGGGCTTCGTCACCGGGTTGCGCGGCGCCCGCACGCATCCGCTCGTGACGCGGGTGCTGCAGAGCGAACCGGAGGCGTTCGTCGCCCAGCTCGGCATGAACGGCGGGGCGGTGCTGCTGGCCGCCCGCGACATCCTCGCCGACCGGCTGCGCCGGGCCCGTCCCGACTCGGGCGAGGACGTCGAGACGGTCGCCGAGGTGCTGCTGCGGGTGGCGCTGTCGCTGCTGCTCGTCCCCGGCGGCGGGCTGGCTCTGGAGGACGAGGACGACATCCGCGCCTTCGCCCGCGAGCACCTCACCCGCATGCTCCGCCCCGCCCGCCCGCGCTGAGCCCGGCGGGGACGCGCGCCGGCGGCCCCGACCGGTCGCGTAGGCTCGGTCACGCTCGAAGATCATTCTGGTTTTCCGGTCGGGGAGAACGACGCATGGAACTGGTCGTCCAGACGCGGTACGGCAAGGTGCGGGGGCGCGCGGAGAACGGGGTCGCGGCCTTCCTCGGCATCCCCTACGCCGCGCCGCCGTTCGGCCCGCACCGCTTCCAGGCGCCGCGGCCGCCCGAGCCGTGGGACGGGGTGCGCGACGCCACCGCCTACGGCCCGACCGCCCCCAAGCCCGCGTACAAGAGCCAGTACGGAACGCTGCTGGCCGACCCGGAGATCCCGGGCGAGGACTGCCTCAACCTCAACGTCTGGACGCCCGACCCCGGTGGCTCCGGCATGCCGGTCATGGTGTGGATCCACGGCGGCGCGTTCCGCAACGGGTCGGGCGCCGTGCCCACCTACAACGGCGCGAACTTCGCCCGTGACGGCGTGGTCTGCGTGACGATCAACTACCGGCTGGGCGCGGAGGGCTTCGCGTACCTGCCCGGCGCCCCGGCCAACCGAGGGCTGCGCGACCAGATCGCCGCGCTGGAGTGGGTGCGCGACAACATCGCGGCGTTCGGCGGCGACCCCGGCCGCGTGACCGTGTTCGGCGAGTCGGCGGGCGGCATGAGCGTGTCCACGCTGCTGTCGCTGGACCTCGGGCTGTTCGAGCGCGCCATCGCACAGAGCGGCGCGGGCAACATCGCTCAAACCGCCGAGGACGCGCTGCTGATCACCAAGGAGATGGCGGCGCGGCTCGGCGTCGAGCCGACCGCCGAGGCGTTCGCGCGGCTCGCCCCGGACCAGATCATCCCCGTGCAGGCGGCGGTCGCGGAGGAGGTCGCGGCGATGCCCGACCCGGACCGGTGGGGCGCCAGCACCGCCGCCGGCGGCATGGCGCTCGCCCCGGTGCTGGACGGCGACCTGCTGACGCGCCGTCCCGAGGAGGCGGTCGCGGCCGGCGCGGGACGCGGCGTCGACCTGCTCACCGGCTCTACCGCCGAGGAGTTCCGGCTGTTCCTGGTGCCGACCGGCCTGATCGACCTGATCACGCCCGACCTGGTCGACCTGGTGGCCGGCGGCATGGGCGTCCCGCGGCGCGTCGTGGACGGCTACCGGGACCGGCACGCCGACCTCGCGCCCGGCGACCTCCTCTCCCTGATCATCACCGACGGCCTGTTCCGCGTCCCCGCCGTCCGGCTCGCCGAGCGGCAGTCCGCGCACGCGCGGACCTGGATGTACGAGTTCGCCTGGCGGTCGCCCCTGCCCGGCCTCGGCGCCTGCCACGCGCTGGAGCTCGGCTTCGTGTTCGACACCCTGCGCGGCGCCGGGGAGACGCCGATGACGGGCCCCAACCCGCCGCAGAAGCTCGCCGACGCCATGCACCGCGCCTGGGTCGACTTCGCCGCGCACGGCGACCCCGGCTGGGAGCCCTACGACGCCGAGACCCGGCGCGTGCGGGTGTTCGACGGCGACGGCGACCCGGTCGTCCAGGACCCGCGCGGCGGCGACCGCGAGCTCTGGGGCTAGCCGAGCAGACGGGCCGCCACGTGATCGGCGATGGCCAGCGACGACGTGGCGGCCGGGGACGGGGCGTTGCGCACCGTGACCACGGGGCCGAGCCGGCCGATGCGGAAGTCGTCCACGAGGGAGCCGTCCGGGTCCACCGCCTGCGCCCGCACCCCGGCCGGGGCCGGCGCCACGTCGTCGGCGGTCAGCGCGGGCACGAAGGAGCGCGCCTCGGCCACGAACGCGCGCTTGACCGCCGACCCGTACAGCTCCTTCAGGCCGGTGCGCCAGTGCCGCCGCGCCAGCCTGCGGAACCCGGGCCAGCGCAGGGTGTCCCACACGTCCGCCGGGCGCACGTCGCGCCACCGGTAGCCCTCCCGCGCCAGCGCCAGCACGGCGTTGGGCCCGACGTCGACGCCGCCGTCCACGCGGCGGGTGAAGTGCACGCCGAGGAAGGGGTACCGGGGGTCGGGCACCGGGTAGATCAGGCCGCGCACCAGGTCGGTGCGGTCCGGGCGCAGCCGGTAGTACTCGCCGCGGAACGGGACGATCGCCGGGGCCGGGAAGTCGCCCGCCAGCCGCGCCACCCGGTCGGACTGCAGCCCCGCGCACACCACCAGCAGGTCGAACGTCAGCCGTTCGCCGTCCCGGGAGGACACGACGACGCGTTCGCCCGCGCGGCGCAGCCCGACGACCTCGAACCCGAGCCGGACCTCGCCGCCGGCCGCCGCGACGTCGGCGGCGAACGCCCGCGCCACCGCGGGGAAGTCGACGATCGCCGTCGTCGGGGAGTGCAGCGCCGCCACCCCCGCGGCGTGCGGCTCGATCTCGCGCAGCTCGCCGGGCGACAGGCGGCGCAGCCCCGGCACGCCGTTGGCGGTCGCGCGCCGTTCGATCTCCGCCAGGGGCGCCAGCTCGCGGTCGCTTCGCGCCACCACGACCTTGCCGCATTCCACATACGGCAGGCCCCGCTCGGCGCAGTACTCCTTGAGCAGGCCGATGCCGCGGCGGCACAGCGTGGCCTTCAGGGACCCGGGCGCGTAGTACAGGCCGGCGTGCGCGACGCCGCTGTTGCGGCCGGTCTGGTGGACCGCGACCCGGTCCTCCTTGTCCAGCACCGTCACCCGGGCGTCCGGCCGCACCTGCGTCAGCCGCCGCGCCACCGCGAGCCCGATGATCCCGGCGCCCACGACGCCGATCCGCATCTCCTTCACGCTGACGAAGACTACGCCCGGCCCCTGCGCCGCGGACGCGCCGCGTCCGCGGCCGCGAACGAGCCCGCGCCGCCTCCGCCGGACCGGCGGTACGACCCGTCCGGACGCGGATCACAGGGCGGGCTCGGCCCCGTCGGCCGGTCAGCTGCCCAGGCGCTTGCGGGTCTGGGCGCGCAGGCGGCGCCGCTGCGACGGGTCGAGCATCAGGTAACCGACCGCGGGCAGGGCGATCACGCCCAGCACGATCAGCAGCGCGACGAGGGGGCCGAGGATCTTCAGGGCGACGAGTCCGACGGCCACGCCGCCGATGACGAGGACCACCTTGGGCATGTCCCGACACCTCCGAGGTCTGTTACCCGGCGAACGGCCGTGGCGGGCCGGTGGTTCCGGATCCGGGCCCTTTCCACGATATATCGCGTGCCGAGGGCGCCCCAGAGGCCGACCGCTAGATCTTCGGGAAGGGCCCGCCGCCCTCCAGGATCCGCAGGACGTCGGCGTGCAGGCGGCCGTTGGTGCACACGACGCTGCCGCCGTCGGGGCCGGGCCTGCCCGACAGGTCGGTGAACATGCCCCCCGCCTCCTCGACGATCACATGGAGGGCGGCCAGGTCCCACAGCGACACCTCCGGCTCGGTGGAGACGTCCACCGTGCCCTCGGCGACCATCATGTGGGACCAGAAGTCGCCGAACGCCCGGGTGCGCCACACCGCGCGGGTCAGGTCGAGGAACCGGTCGAGCCGCCCCTGCTCCTCCCAGCCGCTGAGGCTGGAGAACGACAGCGACGCGTCGGCGAGGTCCGACACCTGCGAGACCTGGATGCGGTTGGCGCGGGTGATGCTGCGGCCGGTCCAGGCGCCGCCGCCGCGCGCCGCCCACCAGCGCCGGTTGAGCGCGGGCGCGGAGACCACCCCGACCACGACCCGGTCGTCCTCCATCAGCGCGATCAGCGTGGCCCAGACCGGCACGCCGCGCACGAAGTTCTTGGTCGCGTCGATCGGGTCGATGATCCAGCACCGCGCGCCGAAGCCGGTGCGTCCGTACTCCTCGCCGAGCACCGCGTCGCGCGGCCGGGCCCGTTTGAGGATGCTGCGGATCTGCTCCTCGACGCTGCGGTCGGCGTCGCTCACCGGCGTCAGGTCCGGCTTGGTCTCGATGGTCAGGTCGAGCGCACGGAAACGCTTGGTCGTGATGTCGTCGGCTGCGTCCGCCAGCACGTGCGCCAGACGCAGATCGTCGGAATATCCCGCCACGGCGTGCAACGGTATCGCGATCACAGGGTGCGCCGACACACTTACAGGAGCGCACTTTCCGGCGATCGGGGCTCGCCCGCGGGCGCGCGCTAGACCGCCTGCGGGAAGCGGAACAGCCGCCCGGGGTCGTAGGCGGCCTTGACCTTGGCGAGGCGGTCCGCGTTGGCGCCGTAGTACGCGCGGCGCCAGTCCGCCAGGTCGGGGTCGATGTAGTTGACGTACGCGGCGCCGCGCAGGTAGGCGTCCATGGCCTTGTGGGTGCCGCGCAGCCAGCGCAGGTCGTCGCCGTCGGCCAGGTACTGCAGGACGAACAGGCCGCCGCGGTGCGGGAACGCGGTGTCGCCCGGCCGGATCCGGCCGATCGCGCCGCCCATCGCGTCCATGAGCACCGAGCGCCCCGAGCGGTCGTTGCCGCCGGCGAACCGCGCGACCAGGGCGTCGATCGCGTCGTCCGGCAGCGGGCGCAGCGCCACGTGCGACTTGCCCGAGTAGTCGGTGCGCGGGAACCGGCCCTCCGGGCGCTGCCCGGGCAGGTCGCCCTGGGCGTGGCATTGCGCGACCGTCCGCCCCGAGCATCCGGCGATCTGCCGCATCGCGTCCAGACGCGTGTGGCGGCGCGCGCTCCGGCCGCTCGGGTCGCGGCCCACCGACGAGGTCAGCCGGTCGATGTGCGGGCCGGGATCGGCCAGGGCGGCGCCGGACACCTCCACCGCGGGCGCGCCGCCCGGGGGGCTGGTGCTGATCTGCAGGCTGGTCCAGACCTCGTCCGGCGCGGACGGCGCCCACCGCTGCCACCCGCGGATCACGGCGGCCGCCTGCGACCACGGCCATCGCACCGAGAACGTCGTCACGTCGTCGGCGGCGTGCGTGCGATAGGTGAACTCCACGGCGACGCCGAAGTTGCCGCCCCCGCCGCCCCGGCACGCCCAGAACAGGTCGGGGTCGCGGCGGGCGTCGCATTCGCGCACCCGTCCGTCCGCGGTCACCACGCGCGCCGACTCCAGCACGTCGCACGTCAGCCCGTACGCGCGCGACAGCACCCCGAGGCCGCCGCCCAGGGTGAGCCCGGCCACGCCGACGGTCGGACAGGTGCCCGCCGGCACGCCCGCGCCCTCGTCGGCCAGCCGGGCGTACAGGTCGATCAACCGGGTCCCGGCGCCGACCACGGCGCGGCCCCCCTCGACCTTCACCTCGTCCATGGGGGACACGTCGACGACCAGGCCCGTCCCGGTGGACCAGCCCGCGTAGCTGTGCCCGCCGCTGCGCACCGCGACCGGCATCTCCTTGAGCGTCGCGAACGCCACGCACTCGGCGACGTCCTCGGGCGTGGCGCAGTAGGCGATCGCGGCCGGGCGGACGGAGTCGTAGCGCGGGATGTAGAGGCGGCGCGCCCGGTCGTAGTCGGCGTCGCCCGGACGGATCAGCCGTCCTTCGAGCCCGCGTTCCAGGGCCTTCCAGTCCGCCGGGCCGGTGGGGCGGGCGGCCGGGGAGCCGCCGCGGGACGGCAGGGCGCCGGAGGAGACGGGCGGGGACTCCTGCGAGCACCCGGCGGCCGTCGCCAGCCCGGCCAGTCCCGTCGCTTTGAGGAACGCACGCCGCTCCATGGGCGGAACGCTACATCCGCGCCTTCAGTCGCGTTGGGGAACCTCGTCGGGAACCCGGCCGCCCGGGGCGCTCAGGCTGCCCAGCAGACGCAGCGCCGTCTCCGACGGCGAGCCCGGCTCCGCGGTGTAGGCGGCCATCATCTGGTCGGCCTCGTCCGCCACCCGCAGCATCTCGACGTCCAGCTCGATCCGGCCGACCAGCGGGTGGTGCAGCACCTGGCGGCAGCTCCTCTTGTTCTTGACGTTGTGGTCGGCCCACCAGCGGCGGAAGTGCCCGCTCTTCACCGACAGCTCGCCGACCAGCGCCGTCAGCTCCGGGTCCTCCGGGTACTCGCCCGCGCGCAGCCGCAGGAACGCCACGGTGTCCTTGGCCTTGACCGTCCAGTCGTCGAACAGGGCCTGGATCTCCTCGTTCAGGAAGATCAGGCGGGCCCAGTTGCGCTCGGCCGGGGGCAGCGCGCCGAAGTCGGTGAACAGCGCGCAGGCCATCCGGTTCCACGCCAGCACTTCGCAGCGCCGCCCGACCACGTACGCCGGCACGCCCTCGGCGGCCTCCAGCAGCCGCCGCAGACTGGGCCGGACCCGCTCCGCCCGCGCCGGGGGGCGCCGCCGGGCCGTCCGCGCGGGACGGGCCAGGTTGCGCAGGTAGGCGCGTTCGTCGTCGGTGAGCCGCAGCGCCCCCGCCACCGCGTCCAGCACCTCTTCCGACACGTTGCGGGTGCGGCCCTGCTCCAGCCGGACGTAGTAGTCGACGCTCACCCCGGCCAGCTGCGCGAGCTCCTCGCGGCGCAGGCCCGGCACGCGGCGGCGTCCGCCGAACGGAGGGAGCCCCACGTCCTCGGGCCGCAGCCGGGCCCTCCGGGAGCGCAGGAACTCGGTCAGCTCGGCGCGCTTGTCCATACGTCCCAGTATCGGCGACCTGCCGGGGAGAAGGGTGGTCCCGTTGGAACCACGAACGGCGGAGCGCCGGTCCCTTGCCGCGCGCCGCCGTCCCGGAATCGGGTATGAGGACGCGCGGTACGCGAACACCGGCTGACATCCCGAAGGAGTCTCATGTCGCTTCCCACCCGTCCGCTCGGCGAGACCGGAATGGAGATCACCACCGTGGGCTTCGGCGCCTGGGCGGTCGGCGGCGCCGGCTGGCGGTTCGGCTGGGGCGCCCAGGACGACGACGCGTCGGTCGCCGCCATCCGCCACGCGGTGGAGCAGGGCGTCAACTGGATCGACACCGCCGCCGTCTACGGCCTCGGCCACTCCGAGGAGATCGTGGCCCGCGCGCTGTCCGGGCTGCCCGAGGCCGACCGGCCGTACGTGTTCACCAAGTGCGGTCTGGTCTGGGACGACGACCGCCCGGAGGCCGCGCCGCGCCGGGACATGGCGCCCGCCAGCGTGCGCCGCGAGGTGGAGGCGTCGCTGCGGCGCCTGAACGTCGAGCGCATCGACCTCTACCAGGTGCACTGGCCCGCCGAGCCGTCCGACCCGGCCGACGGCGACGGCAGCCCCCGCACCGGCGGCGACGGCACCCCGCTGGAGGAGTACTGGCAGGTCATGGCCGATCTGAAGGCCGAGGGCAAGGTCCGCGCCATCGGCCTGTCCAACCACGAGGTCGCCCGGCTGGAACGCGCCGAGAAGGTGGCGCACGTGGACGCGATCCAGCCGCCGTTCTCGGCGATCCACCGGGCGGCCGCCGCGGAGATCGGCTGGGCGGCCGACCACGGCACCGGCGTGATCGTCTACTCGCCCATGCAGTCCGGCCTGCTCACCGGGGCCTTCTCCACGGAGCGCGCGGCGAGCCTGCCCGCGGACGACTGGCGCAGCCGCCACCCCGACTTCACCACCGGGCTGGAGGCCAACCTGGCGCTGGCCGACGCGCTGCGTCCGGTCGCCGACCGGCACGGCGTCACCCAGGCCGCGGTCGCCGTCGCCTGGACGCTGGCCTGGCGCGGCGTCACCGGCGCGATCGTCGGCGCCCGCCGCCCCGACCAGGTGGACGGCTGGCTGCCCGCCGCGTCCCTGGAGCTGACCTCCGCCGACCTCGACGAGATCGCCGAGGCCATCCGCCGCACGGGGGCCGGCGAGGGACCCGCGCGTCCGTGAGCCGCGCCGGGCGGAGCCGGCCGCGGTCCGGTCAGCGGTCGGCTTCGCCCTCGCGGCTGGCCAGGAGCCGGCGCAGCGAGTCCAGGCGGGCGCGGCTGGCGCGGCCGTCGGCGACCCACTCGTCCAGGCCGCACGCCTCGCCCAGGTGGTCGCAGTGCGGGGGGCAGCGCTCCGCGGCGCCCTCCGCCAGGTCGTCGAACGCCTCGATCACGCTCTCGGGTTGGACGTGCGCCAGGCCGAAGCTGCGCACTCCCGGGGTGTCGATGATCCAGCCGCCGCCGGGCAGCTCCAGCGCGATCGCCGACGACGAGGTGTGCCGGCCGCGGCCGGTCACCGCGTTGACGTGGCTCACCGCCCGGTCGGCGTCCGGGACCAGCGCGTTCACCAGGGTCGACTTGCCCACCCCCGAGTGCCCCACCAGGACGCTGACGCGCCCGGCCAGGTGACGGCGCAGCGAGTCCAGGTCGCCGCCGCGCCGTGTCACCACGTACGGGACGCCGAGCGGCGCGTAGATCTCCAACAGGGGGTCCGGGGCGGCCAGGTCCGCCTTGGTCAGGCACAGCAGCGGGTCCATGCCCGCGTCGTAGGCGGCGACCAGGCACCGGTCGATCAGCCGGGGCCGCGGCTCCGGATCGGCCAGCGCCGTCACGATCACCATCTGGTCGGCGTTGGCCACGATGATCCGCTCGTACGGGTCGGTGTCGTCGGCGGTGCGGCGCAGCGCCGAGGTGCGCGGCTCCACCCGCACGATGCGCGCCAGCGTGTCCGGAGCGCCGGACACGTCGCCGACGAGCGCGACCCGGTCGCCCACCACGACCCCTTTGCGGCCGAGCTCGCGGGCCCGCATGGCCGTCACGGCGCGCTCATCCGGGGTGCCGGCGTCGACCAGGCAGCGGTAGCGGCCCCGGTCGACGGCGGTCACCATGCCGAGGACCGCGTCCTCGTGGGCGGGACGGCGCCGGGTGCGCGGCCGCGAGCCGCGCCGCCCGGGCCGCACCCGAACGTCGTCCTCGTCGTAGTCGCGTACGCGGCGTGCCAGTGGTCCCGCCTCCCTCTCCCGCGGCGTTCACGCAGGCCGCACCATCGCTGTCCACAACTCGGTGAATTCCGGGAGTGTCTTGCCCACCGTGGCCGGGTTCTCCACCTCCACGCCCGGAACGGCCAGGCCGAGCACCGCCGCGGCCATGACCATCCGGTGGTCGTCGTAGGTATGGAAGACCCCGCCGTGCAGCGGACGCGGCCGGATCTCCAGGCCGTCCGGCAGCTCGCGGGCGTCGCCGCCCAGCGCGTTCAGCTCCCGGACCAGCGCGGCCAGCCGGTCGGTCTCGTGGCCGCGCAGATGGCCGATGCCGGTGAACCGGGACGGCGACGACGCCAGCGCCGCCAGCGCCGCCAGCACGGGGGTGAGCTCGCCGACCTCGCGCAGGTCGGCGTCCAGGCCCTCGAACGCGCCGGTGCCGCGCACGGTCAGGCCGTCCGGGCCGAACGACACCTGCGCGCCCATCCGCGCGAGCAGGTCGCGCAGCGCGTCGCCGGGCTGGGTGGTGTCGGCGGGCCAGTCCGGCACGGTGACGCGCCCGCCGGTCACCAGCGCCGCGCCGAGGAACTGGGCGGCGTTCGACAGGTCGGGCTCGACGTCCCAGTCCCGGCCCCGGATCGTGCCGGGCGCCACGTGCCACTCGGCCGCGCCGCTGTCGACGCCGCTGTCGACACCGCTCTCGACACCGGTCTCGACACCGGTCTCGACCCGCGCGCCCGCCTCCCGCAGCATCCGCACCGTCATCGCCAGGTGCGGCGCGGACGGGACGGGCGGCCCCTCGTGCCGCACCCGGACGCCCTCGTCGAACCGCGGCGCGGCCAGCAGCAGCCCGGACACCAGCTGCGACGAGGAGGACGCGTCGATCGTGACGGCGCCGCCCTTGACCGCGCCGGCGCCGCGCACCGTGAACGGCAGCGCGCCGCGTCCGCCGTCGTCGATCCGCACGCCGAGCGCGCGCAGCGCCGTGATCATCGGCCGCATGGGCCGCTCCCGCGCCCGCGGGTCGCCGTCGATCGCCACGTCGCCGTCGGCCAGCGCCGCCACCGGGGGCAGGAACCGCATCACGGTGCCCGCCAGGCCCACGTCCACCTGCGCCGGACCGGACAGCGGCCCCGGCGTCACCAGCCAGTCCGCGCCGTCCTCGTCGACCGCCGCGCCGAGCGCGCGCAGCGCCGCCGCCATGAGCAGCGTGTCCCGGCTGCGCAGCGGGCGCCGCAGGCGCGCGGGGCCGTCGGCCAGCGCGGACAGGATCAGCGCCCGGTTGGTCATGGACTTGGACCCGGGCAGCCGGACGGTGGCGTCCACCGGGGCGTGCGCGACCGGCGCGGACCAGTGCGAAGAGGGCATGCGCCAAGGTTATCGGGCCGCGCCCGGCCGGTCTCACAAGATCACAACAGGGTCACGCGGCGGTCACAGCGGGATCGTCAACAGGGTCCGGCCGTCGCCCGTCACGACCTCGAACCGGGCGATGTCCCCCCGCGACAGCGCCGTGCCGCCCTCGGCGACGAGCGGATCCGGCGACCCAGGCACCCCGTACCCCTTGGGCGGCACCCGCCAACCCGTCACCACGGCGCGCTCACCCGTGCGGGACACCGCCTGCAGCGTGCACGTCAACGGCCCGCGAACCCCGCGCAACTCCAACCCGACCCGTGTGCCCCAGCGCTTGTCCTCCAAGGACACCGCTCCGGACGCGCCGGTCGCCGGGTCGCTCGCGGAGTGCCGCTCCCCCCACGTCGGAACGGCCACGGGGGGATTCGTCTGGGCATCGCCGTTCTCGATCGCCACGCCCGCCGCGACACCGGCCCCCAGCAGACCCGCCGCCGCGACGGCGCCCACCGCGTACCGCCACGGCCGCCGCGCACGCCGCGCCTCGCGCGCCTGCCGGATGGGAATGGGCGCGGGCGACGAGACGGGGTCCGGCGCGGGCCTCGGCATGGGAACCGGGGCGGGTTCCGGCGCGGGCGCCGGGGACTGGTCGCGAAGCTCGGACAGGACGTCCGCCATGCCCTGCATCTGCCTCAGCTCCGCCTGGCACTGCCGGCAGCCGTGCAGGTGCGCCTCGAACGCCCGGCGGTCCTCCTCTTCCAACAGACCCAAGGCGTAGGCGCCGACATCGGTGTGCTCGACCGGTGAACCGCTCATGCCCCCGTCCTCCTCGCCACAGGCCCCCTCCAGGCGACGCCGTGCCGCTCTCGTCCGCTCACGCCGTCACCCCTCTCTCCTCCAGTGCGACGCGCAGGGCGCGCAACGCGTAGTACACGCGGGACTTGACCGTCCCCACGGGGACGCCCAGCACCTCCGCCGCCTGGGCGACCGTGCGATCGCGCAGCACCGTCTCGGTCAGCACCTCCCGGTGGGCGTCCGACAGCGACGCGAGCGCGTCGGCCACCACCACCTTGCGCAGCACCCGTTCCAGCCCGTCCGCCGCCGGGAGGTTCTCCAGCGGCCCGTCGCCGACCTCGGGCGGCCGGGCGCGGCGGTGCCGCCGACCGTCGATCACGATACGGCGCGCGATCGTGGCCAGCCAGGGCATCGGCGACACCCCGGGGTCCAGCCGGTCCGCGCCCCGCCAGGCCCGGATCATGGTCTCCTGGACCACGTCCTCGGCCCACTGCCGGTCTCCGCCGGTCAGCCTGAGCACGAACGCCGTCAGGGCGGCACCGTGCTCGCGGTAGAGCGCGGTGACGATCCGTTCGGCGTCCGTCGCGGCTCCGGGTGCTGCCATGTCCGGGCCTCTCCGGTCGGGGGGAGGGAACGGGCGGTCGCATGGCAGTACGGCGACGGACGGACGCCGGGTTCAACGGATTTGAAAATCTCTTAAGGCTCTCTTCGGGGAAAGGGTCAGCTCCGCACCGCGCGGACCACGCGGCCGAGCGGACGGGAGCCGCGGGCGCGCGCCCGGCGGACCCGCTGCGCCGCCTCCCGACGCGCCTCCCGGCGCGCCTTGCGGATCTCCGCCGCGCTCTGCTTGCGCAGGGCCCTGGCCTCCGCCGCGGCCTGGATCCGCGCCTCGCGCGCCTGCCGCCGCACCTCGGCCAGCCGGGGGCCGCGGCGCGGCTGGGCGGCCACCATCAGCAGCGCGCCGAACAGGCCGACGTTCTTCAGCAGGTGCGAGCGTTCGCTGGCGCGGCGCTCGGGGTCGTCCTCGGTCCAGTAGCGGTGCTCGGTCAGCAGGCTCGGCACCAGCTGCGCGGCCAGCAAGAACGTCGTCAGCCGCCGGAATCTGCCGGTCAGCAGCAGCACGCCGGTGCCCAGGCTCAGCGCCCCCTGGAAGCGCACCAGGGCCTCCGGGTCCTTGGTGGGGAGCCAGTCGAACCGGTCGGCGATCGGCTTGACCGCGGGCGCCACCTGCTCGGCGCGCGGCGCCGGGTCGCGGAGGGTCTCCAGCCCGGTGATGATGTACGGCGCCGCCACGAACGGACGGGCCAGCGTGGTGATGGGTCGCATGGTCGCCTACATGCCCAGCGCGTGGGCGGTCAAGCACCCCTTCCGGCCCGTGCGGGATGTCACAGGCGGGGGGCAGGATGGGACCCATGTGCGGTCGATACGCCACGGCACGGGCGCGTCAGGAGCTGATCCAGCAGTTCCAGGTGCAGTACGACGCGACCGAGCAGAACCTGCAGCCCGATTACAACGTCGCCCCCACCAAACAGGTGCCGGCCGTCCTGACCCGGGCGCCCAAGGACGCGGCCAAGGACGGCGCGGCGGGCGCCGGGGACGCCGCCGAAGCGCAGGCCGCCGTCCGGCAGCTGCGGACGCTGCGCTGGGGGCTGGTGCCGTCGTGGGCCAAGGACCTGTCCATCGGCAACCGCATGATCAATGCGCGCTTCGAGACGGTGCACGAGAAGCCCGCGTTCCGCCGCGCCTTCGCCCGGCGCCGCTGCCTGCTGCCCGCCGACGGCTACTACGAGTGGTACACGCTGGAGTCGGACCGCGCCGAGGGCGAGAAGAAGAAGCGCGCCAAAAAACAGCCGTTCTATATCCGGCCCAAGGACGGTTCCGTCCTCGCCCTGGCGGGCCTCTACGAATTGTGGAAGTCCCCCGATCCGGACGTCGGGGACGGGGGATGGGTGTGGACGTGCACGGTGATCACCACGGACGCGCCCGACGAGCTGGGCCGCATCCACGACCGGATGCCCATGATCGTCCACCCGGACCGGTGGGACGCCTGGCTGGACCCGGAGCTGACCGACCCCGACCTGGTGCGCGGCCTGCTGGCGCCCGCGATGGCCGGGACCATGGAGGCCTATCCGGTCTCCACGGCCGTCAACAATGTCAGAAACAACGGGCCCGAACTCATAAAGCCAATCCCAAGCGGGGATATACCTGACGGCCATTCCGACACCCTGTTCTGATCGTCGCCGACGCGCGGCGGCCAGACACCAGGACGCCGCCTCCGGGGGCATACCGGGAGGAGTTCGCAGCACCGTGGACACCGCCGCCGCCCGCACCCGCCTGCAGGAGATGCTCGCCGACCTGGACCGGTCGATCGCGATCCTGAAAGGGGAGAGCCCCGAGCGGGAGAACTCCCCGTCCGACGCGGCCGCCATCCTCACCGACAGCGACCGCGTGGAGGCCGCGCTGGAGACGATGCGGCGGCACCGCGCCGCGGTCGTCGGCGCCCTGGAGCGCATCGCCGACGGCACCTACGGCCAGTGCGTCGACTGCGGCCGCCGCGTCCCCGACGGCCGCCTGAAAGCCCGCCCCGAAGCCGCCCGCTGCGTCGCCTGCCAGGCCCGGCACGACCGGGCGATGCGCTGACGGCGGCGCGTCACACCCGCCTGGCGCTGGCCAGCAGGTGGACGCCCAGGGAGTCGTCGCGCACGGGGGAGCCGAGCTCGGTGCGCACGAGACGGGCCAGGGCGCCCGGGTCGCGCGCCAGCACGTGCTCGACGGTGGACGGCGACAGGGCGGTCCGCGGCCTGATCCACTCCACTTCCAGGCCCGCGTCGGTGAGCAGCTCGCGCAGCTGCTCGGCCCAGAAGCAGCGGGTGATCGTGCCGTCCGGCCACGGCACGAGCAGCACCTCGGCGCTGGGCACGTCCGACAGGTGGGCCCAGCGGCTCTGCTCGGCCAGCAGCGCCATCCCCAGCGTCAGCGAGTCCACCGACAGCAGCACCCGGCCGCCGGGACGCAGCACCCGGGCGATCTCGGCGACCGTCGACTCGGTCACCAGGTGCCGCGACAGCGCGCGGTCCTCGGCGACCACCGCGTCCACGCTGGCGTCCCCCAGGCACGCCAGAGAACCCGAGTCGGCGATCACGCGGCGCACCACCCCCGACGGGGCCCGGCGCGCGGCGCGGCCGCCGCGCCCCCCGGGGTCGGCGGGCGGATGGACGGCCCGCGGGCCCGCCAGGTCGGGGGCCG